>CANCAR010000110.1 GCA_947374125.1 Hyphomicrobiales bacterium
ATAGGCCAAATCAGACCCCCTAGCGCCGATCCAGTTGAGCCACGCGGCGCGTTGCCGGTCGTCGGCAAACAGCCCGTGAACATAGACCCCGCGGACCAAATCATTGGCCGAGCGAGCACCATCCCCTTTACCCCCCTCAAACCGCAGCACGGGGCGGGCGGTATCGGGGCCGGATGTGACGCCAATATGCATTTCATAGCCCGAAAACGGGGCGTTTCCGTCGATTTTGGTGCCAGAAACCGCCAAAAGCGTCTTTTTTGGCGCCATTGTGGTCGCAACATCAAGCAAGCCAAGCCCATCGACCCCGCCCGCAACCCCCTCAATCCCTAGCGGGTCATCGATTCGGGTGCCCAACATCTGGTAGCCGCCACACACGCCTAGCACCCGCCCCCCGCGTCTGACATGCGCTTTGAGGTCAATATCCCACCCCTCTGCCCTTAGCGCTTCAAGATCAGCAATGGTGGCTTTTGAGCCCGGGATGATCACGAGATCGGCATTGGCAGGGATCACCTCACCGCGTCTAACCATCTGCAATTTAATGTTTTTTTCCGCAGCTAGTGGATCAAAATCATCAAAATTCGAAATCCTTGGCAGTTGCAAAACCGCTACCGTAATGGGCGCATCCTTGGAATTCCGCCGCCGATCCAACGCCACCGCATCCTCCGCCGGAAGCCGGAAGGCATCTTTAAAATGCGGGATCAGGCCAAAGCTTTTCCAACCGGATTTCTCCGCAATGATCCGCATCCCGTCCTCGAAAAGGGTCGGATCACCGCGAAAGCGATTGACCATAAACCCTTGAATTAACTCAGCATCTTGCCGATCTAATACCGCCTTGGTGCCAACAATCTGCGCAATCACGCCGCCGCGATCAATATCGCCCAAGAGGATTACCGGCACCTTCGCCGCCCGCGCAAAGCCCATATTGGCGATGTCATTGGCCCTCAGATTAACCTCCGCCGCACTCCCCGCCCCCTCAATGATCACGAGATCAGCCTCGGCTTTCAGCCGGTTAAAACTATCCAAAACGGACGCCAATAGGCGCGGCTTAAGCAACTGATAATCCTTGGCTTTTGCCGTTCCTTCCACGCGCCCCTGCACAATAATCTGCGAGCCGATTTCGCTTTGGGGTTTGAGCAAAACCGGGTTCATATGCACCGTCGGTTCCACCCCAGCAGCACGAGCCTGAAGCGCCTGCGCCCGCCCAATCTCCCCGCCATCGGCGGTCACCGCCGCATTGTTCGACATGTTCTGGGGTTTAAAGGGCAGCACCTTCAAACCCCGGTTGCGCGCAACCCGGCAAAGCCCCGCAACAATGAGCGATTTACCCACATCTGAGCCCGTGCCTTGGATCATAAGGGCTTGAGCAACCATCAGAATTCGATTCCTTGCTGCGCTTTCACGCCCGCCGCAAAATGATGTTTCACAAGCCCCATTTCGGTCACAAGATCCGCCGCCTCAACCATCTCCGGCTTGGCATTGCGGCCCGTCACCACAATGTGCAAATCAGGTCTACGGGCTTTCAACGTCTCAACCACCTCCAAAAGCGGCAAATAATCATACCGGAGCGCGATATTTAACTCATCCAGCACCAAGAGCCGGATGGTCGGGTCCGCCATCAATTCCTTGACCTTCCCCCAAGCCGCTTCAGCCGCCGCAATATCGCGCGCTTTGTCTTGGGTTTCCCAGGTGAACCCCTCGCCCATCGAGTACCAACGCACCAAATCCGGAAACCTTTCCAAGGCTTTACGCTCACCTGTCTCCCATGCACCCTTGATAAATTGCACGATGCCCACTGGCCATTCATAGCCCAAAGCCCGCATGATCAGGCCAAAAGCCGCCGTCGATTTACCCTTACCGGGGCCTGTATTAACGATCAAAAGCCCCTTCTCGGTAATGGTTTTGGAGGCGACTTCCGCGTCCTGTACGGCCTTGCGCTTGGCCATTTTTTCCTTGTGCCGTTGGGCCATTTCGTCTTCGGTCAACTCAGCCATGATGTGGTCCCTCCAGCACAATTATGGGTGCTCATACGAAGTTTCGGTGCCAAATGCCATAAGAACCATCATCTCTTAAATTGACATAGGGCACGCCTTAGCCCAGAGTCGAAGCGTGAGAAGGCCCTATCGCAAGAGGGGTTAAAAGGGAACATGGTGACGCCGCCTCAAGCGGTTATTCCATGGCTGCCCCCGCAACTGTAAGCGGTTAGCCTAGTACCAGATAAACCACTGGAAAGCCTTGAAAAAAGGTGGACTGGGAAGGTGGTACAAAGCCATGATCCGTGAGCCAGGAGACCTGCCCTCTTATGATGAACGCATGATCCGGGCGGGGTGCCTCGGAACGGTTTTCGGCCAGTTTGGCCATTGACGCGGCATTCGTGCCGCTGCGCGCGCCCGGAGCATTGCATCACGCAGTGCGAGATATGGTGTGCGAATGTCTGTGACCACGATATATGTATGTACAAACTGCCGCGCCGTCGACGATCCGTCGGATATCCGCGCTGGCGCTAGACTGTTGGCCGCGTTAGAGAATTCCTTGATCGATAGCCCGCTTACGGTTCGCCTTGAAGGCGTTGAATGCCTCAGCGTCTGCAAGCGCCCCTGCACGGTTGCCTTCTCAGCGCCCGGCAAATGGACCTATGTTTACGGCGATTTTACCGCCGAAACTGCTCCTGAGACCATTCTGGCAGGAGCAGCGCTCTACTCCGTGGCCGAAGATGGCCTGATCCCCTGGAAGCAACGTCCAGATGCCCTGAAAAAGGGCGTGATCGCACGGCTTCCTCCTTCCGTGTCCTCCCCCCTTATTCCGGAGCAAGTTCCATGACCCTGCAAACCCAACTTTCAAAAATTCCGGTCACCATCATCACGGGATTTCTCGGCGCCGGAAAAACGACTTTGATCCGCTATGTCCTTGAAAATGCTAAGGGTCGGCGGCTGGCCCTCATCGTTAATGAGTTTGGTGACATCGGCGTAGATGGCGAGATATTGCGATCCTGCGGCATCGATAACTGCCCTGATGAAAACATCATTGAGCTCGCTAACGGCTGCATTTGCTGCACGGTTGCCGATGATTTCATCCCGGCGATTGAAAAGCTGCTGGCCCTTCCAAACCGGCCCGATCACATCATCGTCGAGACCTCGGGCCTTGCTCTGCCCAAGCCGCTGGTGAAAGCGTTTGATTGGCCGCCGATCCGTTCGCGTTTGACGGTAGATGGTGTTGTAACCGTGGTGGATGGTGCAGCCGTTGCAGCCGGTCGGTTTGCGGACGATCCCGAAGCGCTCCTTGCCCAACGGGAGGAAGACGTCTCCATTGATCACGACAATCCGTTAGAGGAAGTGTTTGAAGATCAGCTTCTCTGCGCCGATCTTGTGATCGTCAACAAGGCGGATTTGATAAATAACGAGCAACTTAAAGAGGTTTGCGAGCAAATCACAGCCGTCGTCCCCCGTGCAGTCAGAATCGTCGAAACACACGAAGGAAAAGTTGCCAACGAAATTCTTTTGGGCCTCTCAGCTGCTGCAGAAGATGATCTCGTCAACCGCCCCTCACATCACGACGCTGAAGAAGGACACGACCACGACGATTTTGATAGTTTTGCTCTCCCGGTGCCCACCATCGCCGATATTCCGGCCTTCCTTGCGCGCCTTGAAAGCATAGCCGCCGAACATGATGTGCTTCGCATCAAGGGATTTCTGGACGTAGCCAACAAGCCAATGCGGCTTTTGGTACAAGGCGTTGGTACCCGCTTCAGGCATCATTTTGATACAATCTGGCCGAAAGATACGCCCCGTGCAGGACACCTCGTTTTTATCGGTGAGAAGGGATTAAGTCGCGCGGCGCTTGAAACTGAGCTAGCCCGGTCACTCTAAACTCAGGAAACAGTAGACCCGCCATGCACCTCCTTCGCTCCGAGACAGTTACGCTCGACGAGACGGCAGAAGCCGTTGATCTCGGCCTGTCTCCGGCGGATATCCTGTTTTTATCCTTTACCGACAGTGATCTAGCGGGATTGGTGGCGGCATGGGAGGCGGACAAAACGGTATATCCGAGTCTCAGGGCAGCAACACTCGCGCAATTAAAGCACCCTTATTCGGTCGATCTGATTGCCGAAAAATTATTACCTCAGGCAAAGTTTGTGCTGGTTCGTTTGTTGGGCGGCAAAGATTACTGGTCCTATGGCGTTGAGGAACTGTCCCGAACTGCTAATAAACTAGGGTTCCATTTAGCAATTGTGCCCGGTGACTATCAGGCTGATCCGCGTCTGGATGACGCTTCAACACTACCTTCGAATGAACTCAAAGTACTTTGGCGTTTTTTTCACGAAGGCGGCCGAGATAATTTAACGCATTGCCTCGATTGGATAGCGGCCAAACTTGGACAGGATCGTCCAGTCGCTGAGCCCCAGCCGATTGCACCAATGACCCTGTACAGTGCAGCCTGCCGCCATGGACAGCAGGACGCGCCCGTAGCGCTGATCGTGGCCTATCGCTCCATCATGATTGCAGAGGATACGGCACCCCTCATTGCCTTGGCGGATGCGCTGGTGGAACGCGGATTTGCGGTCGATTGTGCCTGTGTCTCGAGCTTAAAAGATCCTGCTGCGATAGACATGATGGCCAAGCACCTTACCGCTTCAAAGCCAGCCATCATCCTCAATACGACCGCCTTTTCTGCCAAGCTCGACAACGGAACCACCGTGCTTGATGCGGCTGATGTACCTATCTTGCAGACAGTCCTCGCCATGACACAAGAAGCGCCTTGGACCGCATCTTCTAGAGGGCTTTCGTCAACCGATCTTGCAATGAACGTCGTTTTACCGGAGCTTGATGGTCGAATTATTTCGCGCGCCATTTCGTTCAAGGCGGAAGCTGATCGTCGAGAGGCAGTTGAGTTTACACGGATTATTCACAAACCGGCGTTGGATCGCATCCAATTTGTCGCAGACCTTGCGCTCAATTGGACACAGCTTGGCAGCAAGTCGGCTTCTGAAAAGCGGATTGTCTGCGTCCTTTCGGACTATCCTCATAAAGGCGGTCGAGCGGGATATGCCGTAGGCCTCGATACGCCTAAAAGTGTCTTAGCCATTGGAGAAGAATTGCGTGCCGTCGGGTACACAATCGGTGCGCTGCCCGATGGCGCATCTTTGATGACGGCGCTGACAGAAGGCCCATTTGCAGAAGGTGTCACGCTATTCGACTATGAGAACCTGTTTGCAACGCTGCCGAACGCATTCTGCCAAAGTGTTACCGCTGCATGGGGCGATGCGAAGGACGATCCGTCGCTGGTCGATAAGAACTTTATGTTCCGCGTGATCAATGCGGGGAATTTAGCGATTACTCTTCAACCTTCGCGTGGTCGCGATATCGATATCAAGGCCGGTTATCACGATCCCACAAAACCACCTTGCCACGCTTACATCGCCTTTCATTTCTGGTTGACCAAAGTTTTTCGACCCGACGCTCTCATTCACTGCGGCACGCATGGCACGCTGGAATGGTTGCCAGGAAAATCCGTCGCTTTGTCGTCCGATTGTGCGCCTGAAGTGCTTTTAGGCCCCCTACCCGTGGTTTATCCCTTCATTGTCAACAATCCCGGGGAAGCTGCGCAAGCCAAGCGTCGATTGGCCGCCATTACCATCGGCCATTTGACACCACCCCTAACCGAGGCGGGCTCTCATGGCGTAGCGGTCGAAATTGAAGGCCTGTTGGACGAATACTCAACGGCACAAGCCCTCGACCCCCGAAGGGCTACACTTTTAGCGGAACTCATCATCGAACGTGCACGTGAAACGGGGCTGATGTCGGATGCTGGGCTTGAGCCAAATACAAATTCCCAAGAGCTCCTTGCCGATCTTGATGCTTGGCTGTGCGATATCAAGGAAATGCGTATTGCAGACGGCCTGCATGTGTTTGGACGGCAAGAGACAACGGAAGCCTTGGCTGAAACCTTACGTGTGATGTCATCCGTCGAGGATAGGGGAGAAGCTGAAGCCAGACTAAACGCAAGCGCTCAAGCGGAGATAGATGGATTACTCGCGGCTCTAAGTGGCCGGTTTGTTCCAGCGGGTCCCTCCGGTGCGCCATCGCGCGGCCGCATCGACGTGCTACCAACCGGCCGAAATCTCTGCTCGATTGATCCACGTAGTGTTCCAACTCGGACGGCTTGGGAGATCGGCAAACGCACGGCTGATGAAATCATGTCCCGACATGCCCAAGACCATGGCGAATGGCCGTGCTCCATCGTCATCGATTTGTGGGGATCAGCTACGATGCGCACGGGCGGTGACGATTTAGCCCAAGCACTCGCTCTGCTTGGTGTCAGGCCCATTTGGGAGGCATCGTCATCGCGCGTTACAGGCTTCGAGATTTTACCGGCAGCTAGTTTTGGTCGACCGCGCGTTGACGTTACATTGCGCATTTCCGGCCTCTTTCGAGACGTATTTCCGACCCAAATCGCGCTCTTCGACGAGGCGGTGCAATCTGTCTCTCAACTCGATGAAACAGAAGAAGAAAACCCGCTTGCCGCCAAAAGACGCGTTTTAGAAACTGAACCCTTACGCGTATTCGGCTCTGCACCAGGAACCTTTGGGCTAGGCCTAGGCGAAACAATTGCGCGTGGGGATTGGCAGGAACAGTCCCAACTTGGCGAAGCCTACCTCACGGCAAATTCCCACGCTTACAGGGCCAATGGCGAAGGATTTGAGGCAGGGCAAGCCTTTCGCAATCAAATCGCCTCAGCCGACGCGTTTGTACATGTTCAAGATATGGCAGAGCAGGATATTCTAGATTCAGACGCTTTTTCAGAACATGAAGGCGGATTTGCAGCGGCTGCAAAATCCTTAGGGGCATCACCAGCACTCTACCATGTCGACACAACCAAGAGCGGTTCGCCCGCCAAGGTGCGCACCATAAAGGAAGAAGTCGCGCGCGTATTGAATGGTCGCGCCACAAATCCTCGTTGGATCAAAGGCCAAATGCGCCATGGCTACAGGGGCGCAACAGAAATCGCTGAAACGGTCAGCAATCTTTATGCCTACGCTGCCTTAGCAAGCGCCGTTGAAAGCCGTCACTTTGACCAAATGTTCGATGCAACGCTTGGACACGAGGAGGTACGCGACTTCCTAAGAACGGCAAACCATGCCGCAGCCAAATCAATGGCTGCAACCTTCATGGAAGCCGAAAGACGCGGGTTTTGGACGTCACGTAGAAACTCAACGCAAAACATTCTCAATGAGTTTTTGACGGAGGCCGCGGAATGACGGCTTCGACGTTGGTCAAGGGCTGGTGCCCCGGAGCGCTTCGCCCGATGGAAAGTGGCGACGGGCTATTGGTGCGTTTGAGGATCACTGGGGGTGTGTTGAGCGCTAAGAACACACACATCATCGCAAAAGCTTCAATGCAGCACGGAAATGGCCTGATTGACCTATCGAGCCGGGCGAATCTTCAATTACGTGGGGTTGGTGACACCAACTGGCCGCAGCTGATATCTGAGCTTTCCCGACACGGCTTAATCGATCAGGATCCGGATGCGGAAGCCGTGCGCAATGTGATCGCTTCGCCTTTGGCAGGGCATAACCCCACAGCACTGATTGATATCAAGCCGGTCGTTTCAGCCTTAGAGTCGCGCTTGATTGAGGACCGGGCGCTCCATGCGCTGCCCGGCAAATTCGGATTTTTGGTTGATGATGGCGGCGCTTTTGGTGTTGCGGGTCAGACCGCTGATATTGCCTTTGAAGCCGAAAAACACGGTGATGAGACCCTGTTCAATGTTCGCCTGGGCAATGCGGAAACCGTTGCCTTGATAGCGCCAGAGCAGGCTCCAAACGCAGCCGCGGCACTGGCATTAGCCTTTCTTAAAACATCTAAAAACCGTGATAAGCCATTCAAAAAAATGGTAGATTGCGTTAATGAATTTGGACTTATCAGTCTTTTCGAAACAGCTGGACTCAAACGGTTGGAGCGCCGCGCACAACGCCAATCGGTATCGCCTGCGCTTGGTTGGCACAGCTTGAGGGAATTCAGCTTTCTTGGCATCGGAGCGCCGTTTGGGCGATGGAGCGCCAATAGTCTCTCAGCTCTTGCCGATATTGCAGCGAAACATGGCAAAAATGAACTGCGGCTCACGCCATGGCGAGCTATCCTACTTCCCGGCCTAGATGAAAATGCCGCAAAATTGGCGATCGAACATGCGGGACCAAACTACATCACCAATGCGGATGACAATCGGCTTCGGGTGGCGGCTTGTCCCGGCAGACCTTCGTGCAAGAATGCAACGGTTCATACCCATAACGATGCTCTAGCCTTTGCCGACCTAAGAACACTTGAAGGCCGGTCTGGAATACGACTGCATGTGTCGGGTTGCGAGAAGGGCTGTGCACATCCGGCATCTACCAACATTGTGCTGGTTGGCAGGAATGGTCTTTACGATCTCATCTTGAACGGTAAGGCCTCCGATGCACCTATTCAGTCAGGGCTTAACCGCCAAACGGCCGGGATCGCCATCGAGCGGGCCTTAGAAGGAGTAAAAAGGTGAAATCGCGCTACGACTACATCCGCGATGGCGCGGCGATTTACGAGAAAAGCTTCGCCATGATCCGCGCCGAGAGCGATCTTGCCCGTTTTACGCCGGAAGAAGAGAAAGTTGCGGTGCGTGTCATCCATTCTTGCGGGATTGTCGAAGCTGCCGCCGATATTTTGTTTTCTCCGGGCGCTGCCAAACGCGGGCGGGAAGCCCTTTTGGCTGGAGCTCCTATCCTCTGCGATGCCAAAATGGTCGCTAATGGTATTACAAAAGCTCGCTTACCCGCAAACAATGAAGTTATCTGCACGCTTGATGATCCGCGCGTTCCAGAACTGGCTCAACAACTTGGTACAACCCGCACGGCAGCGGCAATGGAGCTTTGGCGCCCTTATCTGGCCGGATCGGTGATCGCCAT
>CANCAR010000111.1 GCA_947374125.1 Hyphomicrobiales bacterium
AGGTACGGCGCGCTTATCGACATAGCCGAAATTTTCCTGAAGGGCATGCAAAATTGGCAGAGTGGCGCCAGCCAAGTGCTTGTATTCGTTGACAATAGATGAGGCTACCGCATCGTCCCAGCTCATCGATTTCATCCCTTGATATGCACCTGTAGGCGCAAATTAATTCCCTAGCATGGGTCATGCGCCTGTATTCATCGGCAATCAAATCGAATTTATCAAAGAGTTGATCGGTTTTTTCGATGAACAAAAGTCGACTCAGGCTTGCTCACCGGGCAACGCAGCCGACATCGCAAAAAGATTGCGCGCCAGCGGTGCCTGCGGCTGGCGATCTGCCATGATCAGACCAACCGAACGCGACGCCGCCGGTTCAAGCAATTTTAGCGCTTTTAGCCCGTTCGGTATTCCGAAAAATCCGGGTAATTGCGAGGGAACAATGCTGACCCACCCCGCAACAGCGGCGTGGCTACAGAGGTTAAAGATGGAATTTGTTTCCATAACGGGCTGCGGTGACTTGCCGACGGATCGAAAGATCCCATCGATAATTCGGCGGTTCTGCATGTCGGGCGTGAGCAGGCATAGGTTAAGCGATGCGGCCTCGCTCCAACTGATGGAGTCTCGTTTACCAAGGGTGCTGTCAGCGCGGGTGAGCAAAACATATGTTTCAGCATAAAGCGGCTTGGCAATCACACGTTCAAGCGGCTCATTATCGAGATAGGTCAATCCAACATCAATATCGAAATTGTCGATTGCCGCTTGGATCGAAGTAGATGTCATAGAAAGTACGGTGAGCGTTATTGTCGGAAAATGCCCCGAAAACGGGCCGGTAATTTGAGCTACTAAGGGTAGAGCTGTTGGAATAGCTCCAATTCGAAGCCGCCCGGAAAGTCCTTCACGAACATCGCTGATCGAATGCTGCATGGTGTCGATTTCGCCCAAAATCCGTTTGGCGTGGGCCACGATCATTTCGCCTTCAGCGGTAAGCCCCGTGAAGCGGTGGCCTCTTTCCACCAACGGTACGCCAAGCTCATCTTCCAATTGGCGAATGGCACCTGACAATGTGGGCTGCGACACATGGCAAGCATTGGCTGCCCGTGCAAAATGCTTTTCGCGAGCGAGAGCGACAAGATAGGCAAGTTGTTTAATCACCAAGGCCGTCATCTCCGCTGTTATTCACGGCGATCACGTGGAAGAAGGAACCTGTGACATGGCCTCTCCGACTGCCCGATGGTGCTGGCGGCGTGCCATAGGCGTCGCGTAGCATAACAAGCGGCTCATCTGATCCTTTATCGATTATGGTCGCATAATGGAATTCATGGCCGCGCAATCGCGTCCCTTTTGACCCTAATAGACCATCGGCTTCGAGCGTCACGTCGCGATAGCCCAGCATCATTTTGCGTTTGGCAAAGCTGGTTTTAACGCCGAGGAGGCCCGCCATTGGCCATTCGACACCGTCTGAATCGATGAGGCTTTCACCCAGCGTCATATAGCCACCGCACTCGCCATGAACGGGTTTCGTTTCGGCAAATTTTCGTAAGCCCTGCAAGAAGCTTTTTGCGTTTGCTAGGCGCTCAGCATGAAGCTCGGGATAGCCGCCCGGCAGCCAACAGACATCGCAATCCTCCGGCGGTGCTTCGTTAGCCAGCGGTGAAAACGGCATAATTTCGGCTCCCGCCTTTTTCCATCCGGCGAGGTGATGCGGATACATGAAGGAGAAGGCGGCATCGCGAGCCAAGGCAATCCGTTGCCCGGGCGGCTTAAGCGCTAGGCCTGAATGCGAGCCGATGAGCTTTGGGACGCGAGCGGCTTGTCTAATCGCATCCAAATCGACATGGGCTTCGACAAGGTCAGCCATTTTATCGAGGATTGCCTCAAGCCCTGTTGTTTCTTCGGCCTGAACGAGGCCCAAATGGCGTTCGGGCAGGCTCGCTTCCGTGTCTCTTGGAACGCTGCCGAATACCGGAATACCAGTGCGTCCAATCGCTTCCGTCACAAGGCGGCGATGTCGTTCGCTGCCAACTTTATTGAGAATGACGCCTGCGATAGTGATGCGGGGATCAAATGTCGCGCAGCCTTTCACAATCGCTCCTGCGGATTGCGATTGTCCGCTGACATCGATTACCAGAAGCACCGGCCATCCAGCTGCTGCTGCAATATCGGCGGAAGAACCGGAACGGCCTTCGGGTGCGGGTACGCCATCGAATAGGCCCATCAAGCCTTCGCAAAGGGTCAACTCAGTCCCTATAGCGGTGTCTGCCGCAAGTCGTGCGACGAGTGATGGATCCATCGCCCAAGCGTCGAGGTTGAGGCTTGGCAGGCCGGAAGCGGCCTGATGAAATGCCGGATCGATATAATCCGGGCCACATTTGAGGCCGCGAACGGCAACGCCTCGTCTTTTGTAGGCGCGCAGTAAGCCGAGGGTAATTGTTGTTTTACCCGAGGACGATCGGGGGGCGGCAATCACAAGGCCGGGGGCGATATGTGTCAAGGGAGAGCCTTCCGGTTGCGCTGATTGGTGTCAACGCAGTATGCACTGAACCTATGAGTGAGACCGAATCCGGCGAAAGCGACGATCTGAGTGCGATGCCGCAACTGAAACGCGGTTGGACGACGGGCACTTGCGCGACTGCTGCGACGCGTGCTGCTTATACTGCGCTCGTAACCGGCGAATTTCCTGACCCTGTTGAAGTCCTGCTCCCCAATGGTTCCCGTCCAGCTTTTAGCACCGCGACGACCGAGCTTGGCGACGGCTTTGCCAGTGCAAGCGTTATCAAGGATGCGGGCGATGACCCCGATGTCACCCATGGCGCGCGGATTGTTTCGACCGTGCGTTTGGGGTCCGTGGGTTCGGGTATTCAGTTCAAAGCGGGCGAAGGAGTTGGTACTGTAACTCGTCCGGGGCTTGTCCTGCCGCCTGGCGAACCTGCCATTAATCCTGTTCCGCGCGAAATGATGCGGATCGCGATTGAAGAGGCGGCCAAGGAAACAAGCGGGCCGCGCGACGTGATCATCGAGATTGCTATACCGGGTGGCGAAGCGCTGGCACTCGGCACCCTTAACGGACGGCTTGGCATTGTTGGTGGCTTGTCGGTGCTCGGCACAACGGGTGTCGTCATCCCGTTCTCTTGCGCCGCTTGGATTTCGTCGATTCATCGTGGCATCGATGTCGCACGTGCAACGGGCATAACCCATGTTGCGGGTGCGACGGGACATACTTCCGAGAAAGCGATTCAAGGCTTCCATGCCCTTCCCGATGTCGCTTTGATCGATATGGGCGATTTCGCCGGCGGCATGCTCAAATATTTGAAGAAGCATCCGGTTCCGATGGTGACCGTTGGTGGTGGATTCGCCAAAATGACCAAGCTGGGTCAGGGCCTGCTCGATCTTCATTCGCGCAGTGGCGAAGTTGATTTGAACTGGTTGTCCGAACGCGTCGGGGAGACCGGGGCTGACCCTGATTTTGTTAAGTCCGTGCTGACCGCAAATACGGCCAATGAAGTGATGGAAAATTGCCGGTTGCGCGGGCTCGATATCGGTCAACGTATCGCGGATGAGGCTTGGACTACCGCGGCTAAAGCGCTTTCCGGCTCCGGATCGCTGCTCGATATTGTGATCGTTGATCGGGCAGGGCAGGTCATTGCTCGAACCGTTCCGCGCAAGGTGGGCTGACTCGTTCATTCAGTGCCCCGCCAGCCGGGCGTGCGGAACCGGCGTTGATAGTCGGCGTCGTAAAGTGCGCTGTTGCGAAAACCTTCCGCACCAAGCGTTTTTCCGACTAGAATAAGGGCTGTACGCTCAACGGGACTTTCTGAGAATTGCTCGGCGATGCTGTTCAATGTGCCGATCAAGATTTGCTCATCGGGCCAGCTTGCGCGGTATACAATCGCCACCGGACAATCAGCTCCATAATGCGGGATTAATTCATCTACCACGCTATCGAGCGTGTGGATCGAGAGATGGATGGCGAGCACTGCGCCGGTTTTCGCGAAATTCGCTAGGCTTTCGCTTTCTGGCATCGAGGAGGCGCGTCCTGATGTGCGCGTCAGCACGACGGATTGCGCGACTTCCGGTAGCGTGAGTTCCGCGCCCAAGGCGGCTGCAGCGGCTGCAAAGCTAGGTACGCCCGGTGTGACCGTGAAGGGAATATCAAGGGACTTTAACAAACGGATTTGTTCACCCATCGCGCTCCAGATTGACAGATCGCCGGAATGGAGGCGGGCAATGTTCTCGCCTGCCTCATGGGCGCGAGAGAATTCTACGCCCAACTCGTCAAGCGACATTGCCGCCGTGTTGATGATCCGTGCATGAGCTGGGCAATGCGCTAATAGTTCTTTTGGAACAAGCGAGCCCGCATAAAGGCAGACGGGCGAGGCGGCGATAAGGTCGCGTCCGCGCAATGTGATGAGATCGGGTGCACCCGGACCTGTGCCAATGAAATGCACAGTCATGGCTTGTCTCCTGCACTTTTCGCAATCGCGCACGTAACGCCACCGCGGCTAATGCGGGGCACGATCAATGTCGAACCTTCGCCTGCACCGACAAGTGCTGCCGTTTCGGCGATGGAAGGTACACCAAACAGAGCAACGACTCGTTCCGAGCGAGTTTCTGTTCGGGAGGCGCTACTTTTAAGGGCGGTTTCAGGCAAAAAAAGCAAAGGAAGAGAAAGGCTTGTAGCAGCTTGTGCAAGTCCTGATTCATGAGATTTTGAGGCGACCGTAAAGAGGCCTGCAATCGTCTCATTCTCGACGCGCGATAGGCCGTCTTCGACAAGCGCGATGACCTCATCGGCGTTGACGCCCGATTTGCACCCTATGCCAATGGCGATCATACGCGCTTCTCCGTGCCTTTGACGATAACCCATTGGATGACAGGCATCGAAGCCCGCCAGCCGTGAAACGGCCCAACAGTATCCGCGCGCGAAACCTCGATTTTACTCAATGTACCACCTATTGCCACATGACGCCGCATCAGGTCGGCTTGCGTTTCAATCGTCACGGCATTGGCGACTAAGCGACCACCTTCGGGCAGCGCTTGCCATGCTGCATCAATGACGCTCGGATCGGTGCCGCCGCCGCCTATGAAGATGGCATCGGGTATAGGTAAGCCTTGAAGGGCTGCGGGGGCTGAACCTTCGATGAGTTTTAATTCAGGCACGCCAAGTGCTAGGGCGTTCCGCGTAATCCGTGCTGCGCGGTCCGTTCGGGGCTCGATGGCAACCGCGCGGTTAGACGGATGGCGACGCATCCATTCAATTGAAATCGAGCCGGAGCCAGCGCCAATATCCCACAGCAATTGCCCTTGAAGTGGTGCGAGTGAGGAGAGCGTGATCGCCCTTATCTCGCGTTTGGTGATTTGATTGTCATGCTCGAAGAGATCATCCTCCAAGCCTGACGCAAGCGGAATGATGTTGGCACCGCGAGACGCCACAATTTCGATGCCGAGCGTGTTCAACGGATCGAAAATTTCTTGGGTCTCTCGGATCGCGTGCGCCGTTTTCTTCACCATTCGCTCGCGTTTGCCGCCAATTGCTTCGCAGACTGTGATGACGCTTTGCCCCATGCCGTTGGCGACGAGATGGTTCGCTAGTTTGCCTGCCGTCGTGCCATCCCACGTCAAAGCGATGAGTTTGGCATGAGGCTGTAAATGTGGCGCAATCCGCTCAAAAGGGCGACCATGCAGTGAAATGAGCGTGCAATCCTGCATCGCCCAACCGAGTTTAGCTGCGGCGAGGCTGAAGGAAGACGGAGCAGCAAGGGTTTGGATTTCCTCAGCCGGAATGAGCTTGGCAAGCGTTGCGCCGACGCCAAAAAAGAACGGATCACCAGAGGCCAAAATAAGGGTTGGTTGACCGCGACGGGCCAGCACTGTCTCAATGCCTTGCTCGAAAGGGTTCGGCCAAGTCATTGTTTCGGAATTGGTTTTACCGATTAGTGTGAGATGGCGTTGGCCACCGATGATAAAGGAGGCTTGATCGATTAATCGGTTTGCTTGTGCGGATAAACCGTCTCGACCATCTTCGCCGATCCCGATAAGGGTGAGCCAGGGAGTGCTCATGCAGCAAGCTCCCGTTGAGGTGTTGGGTAATGACGGGCAAACGGATTTTGATATTGGGCGGCACCAGCGAGGCGATGGCGTTGGCTCGCGCTTTGGCCGAGCTGCCCGAGATTGATGCCATCATGTCGCTGGCCGGAAGAACCGGCCATCCGGTGCGGCCGCCGATTGCCCACCGGATTGGTGGTTTTGGTGGCGTGGACGGATTGGTCGCCTATCTCAAGGAAAATTCCGTCGCAGCCCTCATTGATGCCACGCATCCTTTCGCCGCTCAAATGACTTGGAATGCGGCTGAGGCGTGTAATGGTCTCGGCGTACCGCGTTTGGTCTTTACCCGTCCCGCCTGGCGTCCGAGCGATGGAGATCAATGGATCAGCGTAACGGACACCGAAGCAGCGGTTGATGCGTTGGGCGGTTTGCCGCGCAAGGTTTTTCTGACGGTTGGACGCTTGTCCTTGCCCGTGTTCAAGCGAGCGCCACAGCATCATTATTTGATGCGGAGTATAGACGCGCCCGATGAGCCTGATCGCCCGCCGCAGATGGAGCTTATTTTGGCGCGTGGGCCTTTTGATATCCGCGCCGAAAAAGGGCTGATGACCACGCATGGCATCGACATTGTTGTCACCAAAAACAGTGGCGGAAGCGCAACTGACGCCAAACTCGCTGCCGCGCGCGAACTCGGATTGCCCGTGATCATTATCGATCGGCCCACGATGCCTGATAGTCGCGTGGTTTATTCGCTGGATGATGTCATGGAATTCATCGAAGCTCATCGTCCGCCCCCGTAATGGCGGGGGGTGTACATCCTCGGCTCTTGGCCGTCCCGTTCGATAAACCGGGTTTCGTTCGAGCCGATGAGAACCAAAGTCGACATATCCGCGTTGGCTGGATCGGCTTCACCCAGCGTTGTCAAAATAATGCGCTCATCGGCTCGCCCAACCGCGCGGGCAAAGGCTACCGGCGTTGAAGGCTTTTTCAACGAGCGTAGCATTGTGAATGCATCGTGGATTGGCTGTGGCCTTGCTTTTGAGGCCGGATTATAGAGCGCGATAACGAAATCACCCTCGGCAGCCGCTGTCAGCCTTTTGATGATAACGTCCCAAGGCTTAAGATTATCGCTCAGTGAAATCGCGCAAAAATCGTGGCCCAAAGGCGCGCCAAGCCGAGCCGCTGCCGCTTGCATCGCGCTGATGCCGGGTAGAACCTCGATATCGGTTGCTTTGTCCGCATCGCTGCCCGCATCCACGGCCTCGAAAACAGCCGCTGCCATGGCAAACACGCCGGGGTCACCGCCTGATACGACCGCCACAATATGCCCCTGTTGGGCGAGATCGAGCGCATGGCGCGCGCGGTCAATCTCGACGCGGTTATCGGTCGCGTGTTTGGTTTGGCCTTGGCGGTCCGGCAAGCGCTCGATATAGGGGATATAGCCGATCACATCGGTGGCAATCGCAAGTGCCGCCGAGGCTTCGGGAGTCAGCCATTTTTCAGGGCCGGGACCTAAGCCAACGATGAGGATTTTGCCCTTGCTCATTCCGGTCGCCGCCCTTCGCCGGGGATGATAATCATCGAAAAATAGGGTGCCACGCCGTCAGTTTTGTCAGCCAGTGGCATAACAATTTCACCCGTCATCGTGCCCCGTTCAATATAAAAAGACCGCTGCAATAACCCTTTTTTTTCAATGACATTACGCACTTTTTGGAAGTTTTTTCCGAGTTTCATTACAACCACGGCATCGGCCAAATCGAGGCGCTTCGTTAGCTCATCGCTCGGCAATGTACCGGGCAGTATGCTCAGCACATCGTCGCCCCATGTCATCGGTACGCCATTGGCGGTCCAGCAGCCCGACATACCGGTCACGCCTGGGCAGATGGTGACGTCGTAACGGTCTTTCAGCCTCATATAAGGGTGCATAAAAGACCCATAGAAAAGCGGGTCGCCTTCACACAATAGCGCCACATCGCGGCCCGCTTCCAGATGGTCGGCAAGCAGGGCCGAAGCTTCGTCGTAAAAAGCTGCCAGTTGGCGGTTATACTCTGGGTCGGTATGCGGAATTTCGGTGGTGACGGGATAGATCAAGGACAATTCAATTGAGCCTTCGGGGATCATTCCTTCGGCGATGGTGCGTGCATGACCTTTTTTGCCGCGCTTGGCGAACCACGCCACAACGGGTGCTGATTGAACCGCTTTTAGGGATTTAAGCGTAACAAGCTCCGGGTCGCCTGGGCCGAGACCCACTCCATAAAGCCTGCCTTTGGTCACCGAACTACTCATTCTTTGTCACTCGCCAGCGCATTAACGGCACCTACCGTCATAGCACTGCCGCCTTTTCTGCCTCTAACAACGATCCAAGGCGCACGATTATCTTCCATCAACGCATCTTTCGATTCCGCCGCACCGACAAAGCCAACGGGCATACCCACAACACAAGCGGGTAGGGGGCTGCCTTCATCCAGCATTTCAAGCAATCGATAGAGCGCTGTCGGCGCAT
>CANCAR010000112.1 GCA_947374125.1 Hyphomicrobiales bacterium
CCCCTGCCAATGTCCATTCTTTTGCATTCCAATATAAATCTCCTCTAACCATCGAGGCTTCTGGCGTATCAAGCCCTTCAAGCAATTCGGTCGCTGCGTGTAGTTCGCCCAAATCAGCCCGTGCCCTCGCCTCAAGCAGACGACGCGCCGTACGAACCTCGTCGCTCAAACCAGCAAAACGCGTATCTGCAATCGCTCTGATCGCCTCGACCGGCTTACGATCCATCAGATAAAGACTCGCCAAGCGGATAGCAGCAGTCGCTCTTGGTACACCCTCGAGACGATAATCGATTTGGTAGCGCAGCAACTCAGCCGCTTGCGGCGTTAAGTCGAGTTCTGCCAGACGCTCGATATATTTGCGGATTAATTCATCCGCCCGCCGACCCGTCGGCATAAATTCGCGAAAGTCCATAAACAATGCGACAGCGTCAAAATTTTTAATCGAGGCCGCCTGTTCGCCGCTAATCAGCGCATCAAATCTGATCTTTACTTCTTCTAGCAACGGCCTCACCCCGTCGATATCGGCATAAAGCCGGTTTAACCGCTGCACTGCACTAAACGCGTTTCGCCATTTTCCCGCATCTAGCGCTACTCTTGCCGAAGCCGTTAGAAGTTTTGCCTCCAAAAAATCGCCACGCCAGAAAATTGACAAGTTTTCATAGGCGGCCAAAGCCTTGTCAGGCTCCAAAATGCCCATTTTGAAATCGAGCGAAGTCAACGCTAAACTGGCACGAACTTCCACATCACGTGCTGCCGTTTTTGCCAACTCGTCATACGCTTTGCGTGCTTCTTCCGACATACCCGAAGCCTCGTCGAGACGGGCTTTGAGATAAACCAACATTTGCGGATAAGGCGCGTTTTTCGTAGCTTTCAGGTCAGAATAGAGTTCATTCGCCTTGCCCCAATCGCCGCCTTCAACCGCAGCCTCTGCGAATGCAAGCCGAAGAGTTGTTTGAACATCCTCGGGATAAAGCGTCAAAATCGAACCAAATTTCTTCAGCTCATTCAGTGATTCAGCAAATCGGCCTGCATTAGCCGCGATAAACCCGCGCCAAAGCGAAGCCTCTTCATTGCCTGAGAGCCGCACATCTGACAATTGCTCTAAGGCATCTTTTTCATTGCGGCCCAGCGCATAAAAAATGCCAAGTTCCAGCCGCTCACGCGCGTCATTAACCTTTTCATTGTGATCAACAAACGCACTCACAAAGCCTGCCGCTGCTTCGCGATAGAGCGCATTGGCAGCCAGAAAGCGCGCGACTTCAAGGCGACGCGCCTTTTTATCCGCCAATTTAGCCGCAGAAACACCGTCCATCAATGTATTCAGTCGATCAAAGACGTGCTCAGATTTATCACGGTCCCAACGAGCACGGTTGATGACGGTCCGCGCGACGGACAACCTCGCCTCTCCCCCCGTCCCATCGGTAATCGCAAGTCCATCTGGTCGACTTAACACCACTTGGTCTACGCCCGGTCGCATTTCGATATCGTCAGCGGCCGCAATAATTGCCAACCCCTGATAGGAGGGCAAAACTTCAAAATGTGGGAATTGTTGCGCTTTACTGGTTCCCATGCCCGATAGCTCTGTAGGGGCCACCATAATGCGGTCGCCGACGATCGGATCCACAAGCTCAGCAACATGCGTCACGCCCGCAAGGCCTGCACTCAGCGCGTAACCGCCGCTCGGAGCCGGAACTGGTGTTAAGCTGATGGGTGCCCGCGGTCCCTGCGACACAACCTGCAACATGACATCATATCCGCCGTCCGTTGCGATGATGTGAGGCAGTCGTAAACCATCCCCTTCGACTCGCATGAAGAAAAAGCTCCCAGTCCGCCCGAAACGAATATCGGGCATATCCTTTCCCTTAAATCGAAAGGGCAGCGGAAGATCGGGATCGGAGGGAACGTCCAAAACAAGCCATGCCGCGTTAATTCTTGAAAATGCAGCCATCGGAAGATTTTCAAAACCTCTGAGCTGGATCACAGGACCATCAAGGCCATCAGATAGGGCAATGGAAGGTCGATCACGCGGTGTCATTGAAATGGGTTCTTTATGATCAGGCTCCCGGTTCCGGGCAGGCATCGGCTGCTCCAAAGTAGCGCTCGTAAAAATGGACTTAAAATCCAAATCGAGTTCATTCGCGCCCACACCTTTGAAAGTGACATCGACCAAAACCGCCCCCTCCTCAAAGCGGGCGTCGAAATCGGCTCCTTCAACCGTCGTTATCGTAACAAAAAACCCATCGTCTTGGCTTTCGGCCTTCACTGAGGCAAAGCCACGCGGCAACTCGGATCGTAATCGAGCAACATCAAGATTCCATCGACCTTCGAACCTAACTTCAACAGCGCGGTCCTTTTTGGTGATTTGGATCTCACCCTTGCTGGGCCCTCGAAAAGAAAGACGTGACATCCGGTTCGATGATGCAGTGTCCACCAACAATGCGCGACGGTCATCAAGGCGGCCAGCTTTCGCAGCAGCGTCCGCGAATTGTGCTTTTTTTGAAAGCGCTTGGACGACTTCAACCGGCAAAGGTGGAGGCGGCCCCTTCCATCCGGTTGGCAGGAGGTCAACATAGAGGCTATTGCCCGCTTCAATAATATTCGGACGAACCGCCTTGATCAGCGCTAAACGAACACCGCGGTGATCCGGATCAGAACGCGCTGTCGACACATAGTTGGGCAACTCGACACCAAGACGCGATGGGTCGATGTTAAACAATCCATTGAGATTGAGCACCAACACACCGTTCGTTTGGCTGACCTCAACCGCTGGCAATCGATCGAAGGTCAATATAATGCGGCCAAAGCCTGGCATTTCCATTCCATGTATGGTTGCAGAAGCCCCATCCTCAGCAGCCCAAGCCGCAAGGGGAACACATCCGCACCACACAACAACAAGTTTAGCGGCAAAAGCCAAAATGGCCCTTACCATCAATTGCAATCCTCGTCCGGATGCAAGCAAGGCTGACATACCGCTTCCCATATCTTCCCTATCAATGACGTTAGGGAATATGGACGAAGATATCTTAAAGAATAGCTAGCGCGTTTTAGAAACGTTTATGTCCGGCAATTCCGGGAAGTCGGCTTTGATTGCGCCAGCACCATTTTGCGAAGCAGCAGGCGCTGCAAGAACCACAGTCAGCTTGCCTGCAAGGATAGGATCAATTTGGGCGAGGATTTCCGAGAATTTTTTCGGATTCATACCACTGGCGATCGGAACAACGGCCTTCAAATCTAATTTCTCAAAAATCCGCGCCGCTTCTTTCGGCTTCATCGTCTCGTACATCACGATAAGCGGCTTGATCGTCGCAACATCAGCGCTTTTCTTTGCAACATCGGCCCTAATCGTCTCGTCAATGGCCTTCAATTCAGCCATCCGTGCTTCCAATTGCTTTTCAGCAGCCGCAAGCAGGGCTTCACGCTCGGTCAAGTCCTTTTCTCGCTTTTCGAGTTGGTCTCGACGTTCGGATAGCCGCTCCAAGAGTGTCATATCCGCATTGTCAATAGGCGGCAGATAGGGCACGGCTTCTTTTGCCAATGCTGGCGTTTCCTTGCCATGCTGCCCCGCTTCCTTACCCGACGCCCCAACCTCAGTAGCTGGCGGTTTATCGGTTGATCCGGTAATAATATCATCATCAGAGCTTGAATTCCTGCCCCCGCCAGCGAACGATTGGCTAAACTCCGTTAAAAACGACGCTCGGGTGGAGCCCTTTTCAACGGCAGGTGCCGCACCGACGGATGGCAACAAAAACGCCATATTGTTATAAAACAAATGCGCCCCCAGCGCTATTGCAGCTAAAAGCAACAACCGAGAGCCCGAAAACCGCATCACCGGAGAGCCCGTTGGTTACGCAAGGCTACAACGCGCGAGGCAAGAGCGGAAACGGGGTTGTCATACCCTCTATGAGCGCTTGGCGCGGGACCAACGGCATCACCCATCGCAGCTAACACCGGATCCTTAGCAATGGTGGATGGCTGCGACGCACCAAGCGACTCCGGTTCTTGCTTGGCCCGCGGAAGCGTCCGGCTACCAAGATCATCCAGCAATCGACGCAACGAGATAACCGCACCTTGAGCGACACGCGTTGATTCAGCGACATCCCCCATCAGCGCCCGAAATGCCTGCTCTTGCTTTCGAAAAGCCCTAATACGACGCTCTAAGACAATGCAGTAGACCAATGTCATCGCAATAAGGGCGTCGGTGATAACGGTGAGAACAGCGGAGAAGGTCATATTTCTCTCTTGCGACGTTTTGAGGTTACGGGACCACTAAGACGGATAGCCATATGTTCACGCGACCGCCCCATTTGGCCTTGGCCGAGCCGGTTGCCCCCACTTCGAATCCAAACAGGTGCGTCTGCGTGTAAATTAAGCGGTATGGTCTGGCCTACCGACAGACTCATGACCTTTCTTAACGGAAGTTGGAACTCCGCAAGAACAGCCTCAATTTCGATGGACGACCGCGCCACTGTTTGAACGAGATGTTGCCGCCAATCGACATCGACAGGAGCGGGTCCGTCGTCATCTTTCATCTGGATCAGATGTTCAATGCCGCTGAACATGGTTAGCGGTAAGAGAATTTCCAGAATGCCAGCACGTCGACCCAACTGCATCAACACACGCAGTCGAACTCCATTTTCCATTGGCTTGCCAAGCACCACAAAGCGGGGATTGGTTTCAACCCGATCTATGAAAAATTCGACTTTGGAAATTTCACTAAACGCATCGGTAAAGGATTGCGCCGCCGTATCAGCTAGACGACGAAATATCTGAATTTCGATGGCCGAGAAGGGGCGAGAATGCGACCGGCCACCCACCACGTCTTGCCCGCCACCTAATAATACATCAAAAAATGCACCCGAAAGGGCTGGATCGATCACAGCGATTCCCGATCCACTCAGCTCGCGCGATTGCATGACGCCCAACAGCGACGGCAAGGGCAAAGCGCCTACCGAGGTTGAAACCCTGATCATTGAAAGGTCGATCAAAGTGACGTCCACGATGCCCGTTACGACATGTCGGATACGGCGCGCTAATATTTCGGCAAAGGTTTCAGCAACAATTCGCATCGCTGGCGTGAAGCCATTGGCGATGGCGGTTGAATCAGCCACAGCAATCTTTCCGGTACGGCGTTCACCGCCCGGCGACAAACCCATGAGACGGTCAATTTCCTCGTCGCTCAAAACACCATCACGGCCAGAGCTCGTCTCTCCATTAGCCATATCCGACAGCATGCGCGACCAAATATCGTCGGACATCGATTCAGAACCCGCTTTGATTGAATGATCGTTCATTGAACGAGAAGCTCCTTGATCAAAATCGCTTCTACCTTTTTCGGATAAACGGCTAGGTTAACACGGCGCATCAATTCGTCTTTAAGCCGAAGAATCGCAGCCGATCCCTGTAAATCCACGGGCCGCATTTCACGCAAATAAACGTGGAAAATATCTTCAATGCGAGGTTGCAAAGCCTGAACCGCAGACAATTCTTTAGCGTCAGCAATTTCAAGCGCCACATGAAGCTTCATGACGTGCGCTCCGCCAATAGTCGCCTGAGCATTGTCCGGGCTCATGCCGATCACCATGTCCTTAATATCCAAAAAAGCCGTGACCTTTTTTTCTACTTCGGCATGGTCAGCCTTATCCTTTTTAGGAGAGAGGAGAAAAAAGTAACCACCAGCCCCACCGCCGAGTAAAACGACGGCAGCAATCACAATTAGGAGCAATTTGCTCTTGCCCTTCGGCTTGGCCGCCCCATTCTCCGCCGCTGCTTCCGCTTCATTCGCCATCGTCGTCGCATTCCCAAAAGGCAGAACAAACACACACGATTCGCCTACTGCCCGATAAGGCTTCGCTTTTTAAAGTTAATCTTTTCTTAAAATCACTTTTAATGAGGAAATATTTGCCTTCCTCAGAGGAAATAAAGTCACCACATACATGCGTTTAATGTATGGTTATTATGAATTAAGTCATTGATTAAATTATATTTTATAAAAATTTTACGACTGGCACAGGCAGTGCATTTACCTGAACGGAAGATGGAGTCTGCTGGGGAGCTGACCCATCACTTTCCGGTCGAGCTTTGAGTTGGCCGGCTGATTTTGAGGGAGAATAAGACCGTGGATAACGCTCAACTTGTCGCCCATTCGCGACTCCAAACGCTGCAACGTCAATTGGACGTGTTAGCGAACAATATCGCCAATTCGGGAACCACTGGCTTTAAAAGCCGGGGTATGCAATTCAGTGAATATCTCATGCCAAAAGCGCGGGCTGACGCCTTTCGTGGTGACGCGCGTACCATCTCCTTCGTCATTGATCGCGGTTCATCGCTGGATTTCACGGACGGACCAATCGAGCGCACCGGTAATGCGACCGACATCGCGCTTCGCGGCCAGACCTTGCTTGCCGTTAAAACTGCGGGTGGTGAGCGCTATACCCGTAACGGTTCGCTCGCCACAAACGCTAAGGGGGAAATTGTTACCAGCGATGGTCATGTTGTTCTCGGAGATGGCGGCCCTATCATTGCTGATCCTGCCGATGGTCCGTTGGAAATCACGTCCAACGGAACCGTCGGCAATCGTAGCGGCCCTTTGGGTAAACTCAAAATCGTCGACGTCCCCAACCCATCGCTCTTGTCGAATGTTGGCGCCAATCTCTACAGCGCAAAAAACCCACTGACTGTTGCTAAAAATCCGCAAATTGCAGTTGGTTCAGTCGAAAAATCTAATGTTCAGCCTGTCATGGCTATGAGCAGATTGATTGAGGTCACCCGCGCCTATTCGGCGCTAACCACCTCCATGCAGCGGCTTGATGAAACCAAAAAGGGCGCGCTTGAGCGCCTTGCAACTATTCCTGCGTAAGGAGATACACAATGCTCGCTCTTTATACGGCCGCCTCTGGCATGGCAGCGATGGAAAAAAACGTCGAGTTGATCTCAAACAACATCGCAAACGTCAGAACCACCGGATACAAACTGCAACGCCCTCTGTTTCAGGACTTACTCTACGAAACGTTGAAGCGCGCTGGGTCAAGTACATCTGATGCAGGAACCGTACTTCCCGCCGGCATCGAAATCGGCTCGGGCGTTAAATTAGCCTCCACGGCCCGCTCAATGTCTCAAGGCCCCGTTACGGCAACCGATCGCAATCTCGACGTTGCCATCCGCGGCGAAGGGTTCTTTCGTATCCAGCGCCCGGATGGCACCATCGGTTATACCCGCGATGGGTCGTTTACTACCGATCCACAGGGTCAATTGGTCACAAGCCAAGGCTTTGTACTCGACCCCGGCATCACCATACCCACCAATGCCACGAGCGTATCGATCAGCGCCTCGGGCCTTGTTCAAGCCAAACTACCAGCCCAATCCGCAGCGCAAGACTTAGGTAAAATCCAACTCACCCACTTTGCCAATAAATCGGGACTTGAAGCGATTGGTGACAATCTCTTTGCACAAACATCGGCCTCTGGTGACCCCGTCACCGCGGATCCGGGCACAGACGGCTTGGGTGACCTTCAGCAAAACTATCTCGAAGAAGCCAATGTGAACGCGGTAACGGAGATCTCATCGCTCATCACAGCACAACGCGCTTACGAAATGAATTCGCGCGTGATCACGGCGGCCGACCAAATGCAGCAAACCACCACGCAAATGTTCAAGGGTTAAGGCCATGATAAAAAAGCTTACCCGCCCCTTCATCATCGCAACCTTCGCCGCATTCTTCGCCCTGCCATCCTTTGCCTTAGCGTCAGCGCCGTTTCTCAAGCGCTCAGCAATCGTATCAGGCTCAACCGTTTCATTAGCCGATCTCGTCGATGGCGAGAATCTTCCGACAGACGGTCTGTTTCAGGCCCCTGCACCCGGTCAATCAGGCATGATCCGCGCTTCCCGCATCGTTGAAGCGGCGCAAAAGGCGGGTATCAAAACCCTCCTGGGTGATGCGACAAGCACAGTAATGGTGACCCGCCATGGCCGGAAACTTGACGTCGCAGCCATCGATACAGCCATCAAACAGGCAATTACGGCTAAAGGCGAAATCGACCAGCCCGAATATGCGCTCAGCTCTGGCACCGCTCTTCCCGACATCTTTGTCGAGGATGGTGTCCAAGGTAGCCCCATTGTGTCAGACTTAAAGATGGATCGCAGCAGCCTGTCATTCACGGCTATTCTGACCGTACGCGACAGTGTGAGCCTCACGAAGGAGCCATTTCGGCTCGAAGGCAAAATTGCCGATATCGTCACGATTGCCGTAACGACTCGCGAAATTGCCAAGAACGATGTGTTCGCGGCAGGCGATTTTCGAATTGAGAAGCGCGACCGTAAAGCCGTAACTGGCCTCAACCTTCCCAAACCCTCCCTCTTGATCGGCCAAGCCGCCAAGATAGAGCTCGCAGCCGGTTTGGTGATCACCGATGAACTCGTCACCCGGCCAATGCTCGTCGAAAAAGGAATGGCCGTCAGCGTCACCTATTCGGCAGGCGGCTTGCGACTTACCCTTCGTGGAAAGGCCAATGAGGCTGGCGGGATGGGCGAC
>CANCAR010000113.1 GCA_947374125.1 Hyphomicrobiales bacterium
GCCCAGCGAGATGACAAAGGGCGGCCTGCTGAGCCAGGCCTTCAATACGGTTGTGGATAGCCCAGCCGTGAAGGCGGCGTCGCCCAAGAGGAATTGGGGAACGTCGAGAAACCCTTGGATGCGCATGAGATCAAGAGGAGTAAAGGCCATCCCTTAAAACTACATTAGTATCTTCAAGTGTCAATAGGGTTAATAAGTATGGTTAATGACTTGTAGTGCTCAATCGGTATTATCTTTATATTTGACTTGAAATTTATGGTTAAGCCACGGGTCTTTTGATTGCGGCCTTCCACATTTTTGCTACACTCCTCGCGGCCTCGCGCAACGGTCCGCACCATGGCGCAACAGGTCGACGCAACGCTCCGAGGAACGAACGCCATGCAACCCTTGAGCCTCCGTGAAGCGGCAGAACGCTCTGGTACCAACAAGTCCACCATCCTTCGCGCGATCCAAGCGGGCCGCTTAAAGGCCGTCCGCAATGAAAATAAAGAGTGGCTGATCGATATTTCCGATCTCCGACGGATTTATCCGCTCATCGGTGATGCTGTTGCGCCGCAACGCTACGCGGAACGTGGGGCGACCTACGACGCAATGGCTGAGGAGGTTATTGAGTTGCGTGATCGTTGCGCTGCTTATGCCAGCCAGCTGACCTCACTCCTTACCGTGTTGGACTACACAAAGCGCGAGCGCGACATGTGGCAGCGGCAGGCGGAAAAGGCGAACTACGTCAATCCCCGTCCACCCTTGAACATTAACCCTCCGGGTGGGGAAGGGTTGGGTGCGCTCTTTTTTGGGATAGGCGTTGTCATGCTCGCCACGATGGCGGCGACGGCTGCCCTCGTGGGTGCCAATGAGCACAACGAGTTCATTCTGGCTGCAACGCTTGGCGTGATGGGTGCCGTTAGTTTTTTATATTACATTATTCGGGCGAGGGCCGTTGCTAAGCATTTTAAATCCCCGCCTATACCTATTATACGAGATGAATAAACGTCGCGAAGGCGTTGAATTAACACTTTATTAACCATAAAAATGCTGGCGTTTGTTCAATTCGGTTTCCGTTAGCCGAATGCGCCGGGGAAAGGCTTCGACCCATTCCCCCGGCTATCGCGCTTGATCCAGGTTTTCCCTTTGCGAAGATTTCTGTTACTTTAGAAAGCGTTCTACCCTTGCGTTAAACTGGCTTGGGTTTTCCATAAACATGAAATGGGATCCGCCATCGCTCGCTTCAAAGATGTCATGTTCGCCGTTGGGGATCTGTTCTGCCTGCCAGACGACCGAAGTCCAGGGAACGAAGCTTCCCTTGCCACCAATGCAAAGAGCCGGAACTGTGATCCGCGCCATGACATCGCGCCAGTCATTATGGATATGATCCAGCACCAATTCGGCGGCCTTGTCGCGCGGGAATTTGAAATTGAGCGCGATGGATTTTTCGACAATCTCCTTCGGGCAATCAGGGGTAAACATGCCTGTTACAAAGCCGGTTGTAACGGAGCCATCGGCATCGGCGGCGAGCGCCACAACCGTTCCAAACGTGGCTTCAGGCGTGAAAATCGCCCCCGCCTGTGTCAGCCCCTCCGGCGTGAGCGTTGAGTTATTGGAGAGCGAGGGCGGCTCGTCAACAAAGACGAATTTCGACACCCGGTCCGCACCGTAGAGATCATACAACCCCCAAAGGACCGAGCAGCCCATCGAATGTCCCATCAGGATGACATCGGTCAGGTCTAATCCCTCGATAAATTCTCGAACATCCTTCGAGAGGCGGTAAATGCGGTAACCATGTGCAGGCTTATCTGACTCACCGTGGCCCCGCATATCAAGGGCAAGCACACGGTGGGTTTTTGAGAAATGATTGATCTGGCTGTGCCATTGGTCGGCGGTCTGCGACCAGCCTGGGATCATGACAAAAGGCTGGCCTGTACCAGCTTCCAGATAGCGGAGGTTAACTCCATCGCTGGTGGTGAAACTCTTTCTTACGGCGTTGATATCAAACATTCTGGGCCCCTCCGCTTTTTGATGGATTGGGGTGCTTTAAATCCGCCCCCATTTGGTTATGTAACGATGCACTGCCGATTGCGGCAAGACGAATTACCGCTTCAGACGATAAGCGGTGCTTCGACCACCGCCCAGATCTCGTTCAAGAATACCGCGGTTGATGAGGTGGTCAATATCATAAAGAGCCGTGTCCTGAGAGCACTTCGTCATGATGGCCCATTTTGACTAGGTAAGCTTTTTATCCTGCAACCAGTCCCCCTTCGCCAAGGCTACGGCGGACACTCGCTTTTGCAAGGCCGCGCCAAAGGCGCGGGCAAAAGCGGTGGTGGGCCCGGCAGGACTCGAACCTGCAACCAGACCGTTATGAGCGGCCGGCTCTAACCATTGAGCTACAGGCCCGCCTTTGGCGTCGGATGCGACACGTCCGAGCGGATCGAGCCTTGATTAACCGGAAGCGGGGTTTCCTGCAATGCCGTAAAGAGGGGTTTAAGGTGCACGGTGCAAAAGCGGGAGGGCGAGGATGCTGATCGCAGCCATTAGGCCCGAGGCCAGGAAGGTGGCGCTAGGACCAGCCATATCCCAAAGCCCGCCGGCCACCACATTGCCGATGAGCATGGCTACGCCGCTTGCGAGGTTAAAGAGGCCGAAGGCCGTGCCACGAAGATCGGGCGGGGCGTGACTTGCGATAAGAGTGGCCATCAGCCCCTGCGTCATCGCCATATGCAGCCCCCAGAGCATGAGGCCCGCGCCGCCCCAGACGAGGTTTGAAGCTTGCGCTAAAACGAGATCGGCTAATACGAGCGTTAGAATGCCTAGGCCTAAGAGTTTGGGACGCGACAGCCGGTCAGCTAGCTTGCCTGCTGGAAAGGCGAAAAGGGCGTAGATGATGTTCATGGCCACCAGCACGAGCGGCGCATAGGCAATCTGAACGCCGAGATCGGCAATTCGCAGCACCAAAAACGCATCGGAGACGCGGGCGAGCGACAAAAGTGCGCCGATACCGAGAACAGTCCAGAATGGCGTAGGTAGGGCCGCCATCGCCGCTCGATTTATCGGGTTTTTGCGCGCTTCTCCGTTTTTCGCCTCGCGCTCGGGCACGAGGAAGAAAAGCGTCGCCACCGCTAAAAAAGCGGGGATCACGGCAATCCAGAAAACCAATTTAAAATTATCAAAGCTCGACAGCATTACGGCAACCGCAATCAGCGGTCCGATAAAGGCACCCACCGTATCAAGCGCTTGGCGCAGACCATAGGCCTCGCCGATCCGATCCTTCGGTGCGAGATCGGCGACCAGCGCATCGCGTGGCGCGCCTCGGATGCCTTTGCCGATCCGGTCGATAAAGCGGGCGGCAATGATGAGATCGAGCGATTGGGCGAGCGGAAAAAGGGGCTTGGTGATGGCCGCCAGCCCGTAGCCGATTAAGGCCAAGAGCTTTCGTTTGCCGGTGATATCGGAAACCACACCTGAAAAAACTTTGACGATTAAGGCGGTAGCTTCGGCCACGCCCTCAATCAAGCCAACGGCTAAGGCGCCTGCGCCCAATGTGCCGGTGATGTAAAGCGGCAAAAGCCCGTGGATCATCTCGGAGGAGATATCCATGAACAGGCTCGTGAGCCCCAACGCCCAGATGGCGCGGGGGAGGGAGGTTGATCGGGGAAGGGCTGTCGGATCAAAGGCCATGGTGTGCTCTTCTTGCATAGGCCAAGCGGTGAGGGAACCCTTGCCCATATGGGTCAGGATCGTTACATACGGTGCAACCCACGCCCTAACCCTTTTTGGAGAATGCCCGCTCATGGCCCGTCAGTTCGTTTATCATATGGAGGGGCTCACCAAGACATGGCCCGGCGGTAAGAAGGTGTTGGATAATGTGCATCTTTCTTTCTACCCCGACGCGAAAATCGGTGTGCTGGGCGTTAACGGTTCGGGTAAATCGACTTTGCTCAAGATTATGGCCGGAATCGACAAGGAATTTGTCGGCGAAGGCTGGGTAGCGGATGGCGCGCGCGTGGGCTATCTAGCGCAGGAGCCGCCGCTGGATGAGACGCTCGACGTGCGCGGCAATGTGATGCTGGGCGTCGCCCCGCAAAAGGCGGTGCTTGACCGCTACAACGAACTCGCCATGAATTATTCGGACGAGACGGCGGACGAGATGATGTCGCTGCAGGACGAGATTGAAGCCAAGGGGCTTTGGGATCTCGACAGCAAAGTTGATCAAGCCATGGATGCGCTGCGGTGCCCGGCGGATGATGCGGATGTATCAAAACTTTCTGGCGGCGAGCGTCGTCGTGTGGCTTTGTGCCAGCTTCTGCTGTCGCAGCCAGAATTGTTGTTGCTCGATGAGCCGACCAACCATTTGGATGCGGAAACGGTATCCTGGCTGGAAGGCCATTTGCGGACCTATCCGGGTGCTATTTTGATCGTTACCCATGACCGTTATTTCTTGGACAATGTGACGGGTTGGATTTTGGAACTCGATCGCGGCCGTGGTATTCCCTATGAGGGGAATTATACGAGCTGGCTCTCGCAGAAGCAGAAACGCTTGATCCAAGAGGGTCGCGAGTCCGAGTCGCAGCAAAAGGCGCTGGAACGCGAGCAGGAATGGATTTCGCAAAGCCCGAAAGCGCGGCAGGCCAAATCGAAAGCCCGTGTGCAACGCTATGATGATTTGGTGCAGCGCCAGAATGATCGGGCGTCGGGCCCTGCCACCGCGCAGATTATTATTCCGGTGGCCGAGCGGCTGGGGAATAATGTCATTGATTTCGAAGGGTTGTCGAAAGGCTATGGCGACCGTTTGCTGATCGATAATCTGACCTTCAAACTACCACCGGGCGGCATTGTCGGCGTGATTGGGCCGAACGGTGCGGGTAAAACGACTTTGTTCCGCATGATCACGGGGCAGGAAAAGCCCGATTCGGGCTCTATTACCGTCGGTGAATCGGTGCAGCTTGGCTATGTCGACCAATCCCGCGATGCGTTGGATTCGAATAAAACCGTGTGGGAGGAAATCTCCGGCGGCAATGAGATCATCTATCTGGGAAAACGCGAAATCAATTCGCGGGGCTATTGCTCGACCTTTAACTTCAAGGGCGGCGACCAGCAGAAAAAAGTCGGCATGCTCTCGGGCGGTGAGCGCAACCGCGTGCATCTCGCCAAAATGCTGAAAAGCGGCGCGAACCTCTTGCTGCTCGATGAGCCAACCAATGATCTCGATGTTGAAACGCTGCGCGCTTTGGAAGAGGCGCTTGAGGATTTCGCGGGCTGCGCCGTGATCATCTCGCATGATCGCTTCTTCCTGGATCGTATCGCGACCCATATGCTGGCCTTTGAAGGCGACAGCCATGTGGAATGGTTTGAAGGCAATTTCCAAGATTACGAGGAAGACAAGAAGCGTCGGCTTGGGATTGATTCGACCATTCCGAAGCGGATTAAGTATAAGAAGCTCACAAGGTGAGGGAGTAGGGAGTTGGATCGCGCGCCTCTTGGGCAGCGCAACTTAAGAAGGTGAGGCGTTCGTTCCTCACCCTCGCGGTCCGGATATTGGCTATTTTGGGAGGCCTAATTGAACCAAAATCGCCGTTTCGACATCGCGAAGGTCGATTTTACTTAACTTGGTAAGCTTTGATTTTAGGCGTTGTTTTCAACGTCGCCGATTAACGCGTTTGCCCATTCAATCGCATCAGCCTCGCGAGCTTTATCGTTTGCCATGGCTCGATAGCCAGCATCGAATGCCTCGTCGGCAACGTATGGGCTTGGAAAATTTTCGATCACTACACCGTTTGATCGCGCGATATCGCCGAGCGCTGCTGCAATCAGGTGCGGGTCGCCATCCTCCAACGCCGCTTCAAAATAAGCTTTCCGCGCGGTGTCAGATGTTAAGTTATTTGCTGGATCCCAAGGCAGGGTTTCAATCGGCATCACGGGCGTCCTTTGCGAGCCTTTTTCAGTTGGCAGTAGGCAGTAATAATAATCCGAATTCTGCCTACTGCCTATTCTTCACTTCCGCCCATCAATCGACCAACCGCCCGCGCCGTTTGCAACAAGGCTCAGCAGGCCGCCTGTGATCGCGAGGTTTTTCAGGAACATCACCATCTGCATTTGATCGGCAAAATAGGCTCCTCCGTCTGCAAGATCACACCCGATTAAACACTAAGACGCCTAAGCCGGCAGAAACGGCAGCAAGCCCGGTAAGGCCTGTCCGCCATCCGATGTCGGCTCCGCCTGACCAGAAGGCGATACCGCATTTAACGAGCGTGTTTGAAGCGGCGGCGAGCAAGATGCCGTTGATCGCTAAATCAGCGGTGATCGGGGGCTCTTGCATGCGGGCGAGCGCAAGCGTTATGGCGTCGACATCGGCAAGGCCCGATAAAGCCGCAAGACCCATCAAGCCGCTGCTCCCCATATAACGGGTTGCGAGTGTTGAAAGCACCAGAATTAGCGCGATGAACAGCGCAAACTGGATGGCTGATCGTACTTCAAACGGATTTTTCCACTCAAAATGGTGCTCCACGTGCCGTGTCGCGACGATGATCATGATCACGCCCGTTCCACCCTGGATCAAGGCAGCAACCCCAAGGACAGGCCATAACCCACTGACCAGCGAGAGGTTGAAGGCTCCGGCAATCATGATAATGCGGATGCACATCACCGCGTTGGCCAAGGCAATGCTGCCTGCCATCATGCCTGTTTGGGTCGGATTGGCCCGCGCCAGCCGGGCAAAATTCAAGGTCGCCGCTGTTGACGAAACCAAGCCGCCGGAAAGGGCTGCCAGAATAACCCCATTCCGCTCGCCAAAGACGCGGATCGCGATATAGCCTGAAAACGAAATGGCGCAGACAAAAATCGCCAATTCCCACACATGCGCCGGGTTGATCGTTGCCCAAGGGTCGATGGTGTAATCCGGCAGGAGCGGCAAAAACAGGAATGTCATCGTGACGAGGATCAGGACGGCACGAATCTCGATCCATTCCAGTTTTCTCAGCCAGCCATGCAACGTGCTTTTGAGCGCCAGTAGCACAACGGTGGCAGTAGCGGCGGCAGACGCGATGCGCGGATCCCCTAAGACCGCATATGCCCCCAACATGAACGCCATGAGACCCGCAACCGCGCCTGTCGCGCTGAAATTATGTTCGTCCCGGCTCTCCATCCAATGAAACAGGGCAGTTACGCCCGCAAAGCCGAGAAAGCCAAAGCCGAGCAAGAAGGGCGTGGTCGATTGGCTCACAAGCGCGGTTACACCGCCCAGCAGGCCGGAGATCGCATGGGTGCGCAAGCCTGCCGCGCGTTCGCCCTCTTGCTCGGTGCGGGCGCTCCAGCCGCGTTCAAGCCCGATCAATAGACCAATGGCGAGCGCGATGGATAGACGGATCAGCGGCAAATCGAGCACAACTATCTCCTTGCGTAAGCTGGACGGGTCGATCATCTTCTCGCGCATCGTCCTCCTGTCATGGTTCGGGGTCAAGAAGGCATTGAACCGAGGTAGCGCATAGCGGAAAGGGGTTGCCATGGAGATTAAAAACGGAGCCCATCTTAAGGTTGATACGCCTGAAGATGCCGTTGATGCGCTCGAAACCGTGTATCAGGCGGCCAATAAGGCCTTGCATAATGCGGTTGAGCGCTATTTAGCCGGTGGGTCGTCGCCTTCAACCAAAGAGCGTCTGGCCTTCCGATATCCAGAATTGCGTATCACCTACGCGCCGGACGGGCTTGTGCCCACAAGCGCCCGGGCTTTTGCGAAATTCTCTATCCCGGGGAGCTATTCGACAACCGTCACGCAGCCCGGGGCATTCCGCCGCTATTTGATTGAACAGCTTCGGCCCTTGATGGTGGAGTTTCACGCCGAGGTAGAAGTAGGGCCGAGTGCGCTTGAAATTCCCTACCCTTACGTGTTTGAGCGTGGCGATGAACTCGGGCGGGGAGGGGCAAATGCGGCCGATCTGGCGTTGCATTTTCCGTTTCCTCGCTTGTCCGAAGTGGGCGACGAGATCGCTGACGGGTTGTGGGATTATGATGAGGGCTTACCACGGCCTCTGGCTCTGTTTGATGCGGTGCGGGTGGATTTTTCGCTGCGCCGGTTGGTGCATTATACGGGGACGGATTGGCGAACCGTTCAGCCTTGGATTTTGCTGACCAATTACCACCGCTATGTCGACCAGTTCATTCGCCGTGGTGTTGAGGCGCTGCGCACGGGTTCGACCTATGATGCGTTGGTGTTACCGGGTGGCACGCGCCTGACTTCGCAGACGAGCGATGAAGAGGTTGAGGCGATTTTTCGCGCCTCGCCTTGGCAGAAATTCCAGATGCCGGCCTATCATTTGACGACGAAAGACGGGCAGGGTGTGACCTTGGTCAATATCGGGGTGGGGCCAGCCAATGCCAAGACGATCACCGATCATT
>CANCAR010000114.1 GCA_947374125.1 Hyphomicrobiales bacterium
CTGCCGTTGCTTTTGCACCGAACAACATCCGCGTTGTCGGCATTGGCCCCGGCACCATTTTGACCGAAATGGTCGAAAAGGCGATTATGACCTCAGACGCCGCGCGTCACGCCGTTTTGGCCCGTACCCCAATTGGGCGGTGCGGTGAGCCATCCGAAATTGCCTCCGTTGCTGCGTTTTTGGCGAGCGACGATGCCTCTTATATGACCGGCCAGACGATCTATCCGGACGGTGGACGGCTCGTTTTGAACTATACGGTTCCGGTTAAGGAATAACAGCAAGCCTTGTTGCCCGGTAAAGGATGACCCCGTGACGCGAACAATCGATCTTAATTCCGATCTCGGCGAAGGCTTCGGCCCTTGGTCGATGGGCGATGATGCGACGATGCTCTCGCTCGTCAACAGCGCCAATATCGCGTGCGGCGGCCATGCGAGTGATCCCGAGACCATGTTTACGACGTTGAACCTTGCGGCGAAGCACGTTGTAACGGTCGGCGCGCATCCGGGTTATAACGACCGGGAGGGCTTTGGCCGCCGTATTATCCCAATGTCGCCCAATGAGATTGGCCGCATGGTAGCAGCCCAAATCGGTGCATTGATGGGGATTGCCGCGTTAGCGGGTACCAAGGTTGCCTACGTCAAACCGCATGGCGCGCTGGGCAATCTCGCCGCCGCTGATCGGCAGGTAGCGGATGCGATTGCAGCGGCTGTTCAAATGCTTTCGCCGCAACTCGCGATTCTGGCGATTTCAGGCACGGCGCTGGAGCACGCCGCTCGGGCGGCCACTATCCCAGTCTTTTCCGAGATTTTTGCGGATCGCGGCTATCTCTCCAACGGCCAACTCGTGCCACGCTCGCGCCCCGATGCGATGATCCATGATCCCGAGATTGCCGCGACCCGGCTCATCCATTTCCTTGAAACCGGGCTCATGCCCGTGGTGGATGGCGAGCCGATTCAGTTGGCGGCGCACTCGATTTGCGTGCATGGCGATAGCCCCGGTGCCGTTACTATGGCGCGGGTAATCAAAGAGCGCCTTGGCGCGGCGGGTGTCGAACTCGCCCCATTCCTTAGGCCATAAGATGGACGCTCCCCGCTTCCGTCCCGTTGCAGACCATGCCATTTTGGTGGAATTCGGCGAAACCATTACGGACGCCGCCCATGACGCCGTGCTCAAACTTGACCGCGCTCTGGCCGCTCATCCTTTTGAGGGCTTTAACGAGGCGATTCCCGCTTTTGTGAATCTTCTGGTCGATTTCGACCCGCTGATCACTGATCATGATCGGGTGGAGGCGGCGTTGCACCGCCTCTTGGCGATGCCCGCTGCCGCGGTCGCCAAAGGGCAGATGCGCGAGGTTCTGGTGTGCTATGAGGGCGCGTTCGGCCAGGACCTGAAAGAAGTCGCAACCCGCACGGGCTTAAGCGAAGAAGCGGTGATCAACGCGCATCTTTCCGGCGATTACAAGGTGTTTATGTACGGTTTTGCGCCCGGTTATGCCTATTTGGCCGGTGTGCCGAAACTCATTCAACTGCCGCGCAAGCCAAGCCCGATCCGGGATATTGAAGCGGGTGCCGTGATGATCGCCAGCGCGCAATGTCTTGTGACAACGCTCATCATGCCGACCGGTTGGTGGATCATTGGCCGCTCGCCGACACGGATTTTAACCGATGATCCCGTGCGCCCCTTCCTGTTCGACGTGGGCGATCAGGTACGCTTTCGCCGGATTTCGTTGGCCGAATTCGATACCGCAGGAGGCCTTTGAGCATGGTCGACGCGGTATTCAGAATCATTCAAGCGGGTCCTTTCGTCACCATCCAAGATGCGGGCCGTAAGGGGATGATGCGCTATGGGTTACCCGAATCGGGGCCTATGGACCGCACCTCTTTTGCCATCGCCCAAGCCGCTTTGGGCAATGCGCCAAACGCTCCAGCGATTGAAATTTCCCGTGGCGGCCTATCGCTCGAATGCGTTTCCGGCGCGGTTACCTTTGCCGTCGTAGGCGGCGGGTTTTTGGTGCAGGCGGGGGCAGAGGCCGCAAGCGCTTGGCAGGTGTTGACGATCAAGGCGGGCGAAAAGCTCAGCATCAAGCCGGGGCCCTGGGGCAGCTGGACCTATCTCGCTTTCGCAGGCGAGCTTCAGGCCACAAGCTGGCTGGGCAGTGTGGCCACGCACTCCCAATCGGGATATGGCGGCGGCAGGCTGGTGGCGGGGGGCGAGCTGGTCGTCGCATCCGCCGAAATCCGCGACCATCGAACCGGCCCTATCCCGTGCCCCATCTGGGCGCGACCCCGGCCAGAGGTCAGGGTTGTGTTGGGCCCGCAAGATCGATTTTTCGACGAAGCATCCATCACCCTCCTGCTCAACGAGCGGTTTCGCCTCACCGACGCCTATGACCGGATGGGCGTCAGGCTACGTGGGCCGCAGCTTTTGCCGAAAGGGGCGCTCAGCATCCCCTCCGAGGCCATTATGCGCGGCTCGATCCAAGTATCGGGCGAAGGCACCCCGACCGTCCTCCTCGCCGACCACCAAACCACCGGCGGCTATCCAAAAATCGCAACCATCATCAATGACGACCTCGACGGCTTCTGCCAGCTCAGATCGCATGACTATGTGCGGTTTAGCCCCATCACCCCGCGCTACGCGCTAACGCTGGCCAGAAGTAGGGCTAAGGCGGTGGGGATTTATTTGGAGCGGTTGGGGGGTAGGGGTGGGTGGGGTTTAGGTGAGTTGTTCGTTAGGTTGCAAATGTTGTAAGAAAAGCCGACTTCGCCTAGGATATTGGTCAGATGTTGCTAAGCAACAATAACTTGCGTGAGGGTGAAGTCTAAAGATTTGCCTCGAATAATGCAAGATAATTAATCTAATTTATCAATATTTTACAATAATGGTATAAATATAAATTTAAGAGATAAGTGAGGTCAAATGTCTTTTGAGAGTTTAAATTTTCAAGATCATTTGGATTTTTATAAGCGCCATTTTAGATGTGAAGAAAAACCGAGCGAATATGCTATTAGACAGGCTTGGTGTACACATGCGGTTGCTATTTTTAATCCTCTTCGAGATTTAAGCTTAGAAACTGTACAGCTATCTGAACGCATGAGCTCAAAAGACGCGGCAATATTCCTTAAATATGGTGTAAGTAAAAGGTTGTTAGCAATCTGGTACTCATACCGCACCATAACATCCATTGCGCATCCTGAAAGGACGGAGCCGCTAACTGAGAATGAATCTCACGAATTAGATAACGTTATTAATTTAATTTATATGCATTTACGAGGTGTTTTAGATAACTATGCTTGGGCATATCTTTACGAAAAAGAACCAGCTCTGCTACAAGACAATAATGGAAAAGCCAGAAAATTAATTGGACTTTTCAACGACGATTTTAAAAAAAATTCAAACAAAAAAGATTTTTGGAATGAGATTAACGAATATAAGACATGGTCAACGGAATTATCGGCTAAGAGAGACCCCGTGGCACATAGAATTCCTCTCTACGTTGTGCCTAGCATTCTTACACATGAACAGCATGAAACTTATCAAAAATTAGAACAAGAATACAGCGAAGCACTTTCAATAATGGATTTTGAAAAAATAGATGCACTTTTTCCAGCCCTAAGGTCGTTGGGCGTGCTCCCGATGCAATTTGCACATAATCCGGATGAAAATCCATTTCCAATTTATCCGACAATTCCAAGTGACATGGCCAACCTTATTAAAATACAGAAAATAATTTTGAAATATTTGCTTTAATGAAATTAGAAGCAAGAACCTCATTATAATCTAAACATTGATACATCGGTGGTTTAAGTTGGGTGCCTGTTAATCACCAAAATCGCTTCTTGGCAAAAGCCTGCCCTGAGCCCGTTTTAAGATAATGCTCAAATTCTTGCGCTTTGCGTTTATCCGCAAACGCATGGTAGCTCACCAATTCCCAAGGTGTGTATTTGGATGTGTGGTTAGATTTCCCTGCGTTATGATCGGCTAGGCGTTGCTTTAGATCTTCCGTAAAACCAATATAGGTTTGATCCGGGGAGGAAATGCTGCGGATTAAATAAGCATAATACATATGCTTTCCCCGTGTCTCTTCGTTAAATCATCGTGGACTAAAGAGATTTTGGCGATTGAGTCGCTTGTCTCTCTTCGCTTAAACTTGGTGGGCTAAAGAGACGTAAGCCACTGACCCACCCGTCCCCCTTCGCTATCCTCCTTCGCCAAGGCTTCGGAGGATAAGAAGCTTCGGGCGACACTCCTTCGCCTGAGAACGTCTTCGGTTGTCTTACTGGCGTAAGCCACCCGAAGCCGTAGGCGAAGGGTGGTGCCCCTGGCCGGAATCGAACCAGCACTCCTTGCGGAATCCGATTTTGAGTCGGACGCGTCTACCAGTTCCGCCACAGGGGCAACGCACAATTGTCTATAGCTGGGGCGATTTAGGATTTCCAGCCCCTTTTATGGGTTTTATGACAGAATTGCTGTGGCAGGATAATTGCTAGTCTTGTGACCAGTGCAGGCAGGCGATGGTGGTGCGACATGGTGAGTATCGGTTTTCAACGCAAAAGCATTTCGTGCCCAACCGCTATTCGCTTGTCTTTAACCGTGCTTCTCGCAGGGTTTCTGGCTGGATGTTTTCCGCAAAGCATTGCGAAGCCCTCGGATCAAAAGGCCTTGGACGAGCGCTATTATGCGCTCTGGCAGGAAGCGGTTAACCACCAAACCGATGCGCAAGCGGATGTAACGGGTGCAGCACTAGCGGCCTTCATCACGGAAACGCGCGATACGCTGACGGATAAGATGGTCAAAGACTGGGTTTGCAAACCTTGGAATTTGCAGGACAGAGAAATCAAGCTCGTGACCGGCCAGCGCACCGCTAGCTTTGAGTGCATCAATCTGGATGGCATGCGGGGCAGCGTGTTTAACCTCGCTCTACCCGCCGGTGCGCTCGCTGAGCCGATGTATAATGGATACACGGTTCGATTTTCCGGAAAAATCGAAAAATTTCTCTTCGCCAACGATGCTATGAAGAGTTTTTACGTCTATGTTACGGCGAGTACGTTCGAGATTCTCGACCGGTCGCGGACTTAATGCGCTTTTCTTAGGGTTAAACATGGATAATTTGGCTGATCTCGCGGCCCCATTGGCCGTTGCAGCGGTAGCTGTCGTTTTGGCACTGGGCCTTTTCAACATGATGCGCGGGGGGAGTGCGGCTCTGTCGCAAAAACTCATGCGCTGGCGGGTGATCTTACAATTCGTGGCGATCATCGTGGTCATGGGCGTCATTTGGCTTAAAAGCCATTCATAATGTTTTTGAATAATGGACGTTCGCCGCTATCTACTTTGGAAAACTTTGCTATTTTAACGCTTAACGTCCGTGGGACGAAGACAATGATCGGGTTCGAAATGAGACAGGGTATGAAGCTAAGCGTCGTTTCGTCGCTCGTCGTTGCAGCATCGCTGATGGGGTTGGCTGCCTATAACGGTGCTGAAGCGGCGTCGCCACAGCAAGCATCTACCGAAGTTCGGGTTGGTTCGTTTTATCACGGCTATGCGAGTGCTGAGACGGGTACTGCGGATATTGCGGTTGATGTGCTTTTACCGGCGTTTGATTTGGGCAAGACTTTGCAATCGGACGTGTTTTCGCTGCATCCCCAGTTTGGCGCTGATCTTAACCTTCAGGGCAAAACAAGCGCAGTGTTTCTTGGCTTTGCCGGTGTTGCAAACCTCCCCGGCAATTTTGTGATCGAGGCCAATTTGGGCGGCTCTGTGAACAATGGCAACAAAACGAGCCCGGCTGACTCCGGTCGTTCAGAGCTTGGCTGCACGACATTGTTCCGCGAGGCTTTCGGCATAGGCTACCGCTTCTCGAAGCAAATCTCGCTGATGGCGGTGGCCGAGCATATGTCGAACGCTAATTTGTGCACGCCGAACAATGGCATCACGAATTTTGGCCTGCGTTTGGGTTATTCATTCTGATCCTTTCGCCGATCCGGCGCGTAACCCGTTGCTGTTGATTGTGTGATCCCAACCGTTCCCTTAGCCGGAGCGGCAAGAAAAGCTGGTTCAAATGGTTGTTTTAAATCGAATTTATACCCGTACCGGCGATGATGGCACCACCGCGCTCGGCACCGGCGCGCGCCGCCCGAAATATGATTTGCGCGTAGCCGCTTATGGCACGGTCGATGAAACCAACGCCACCATTGGACTCGCGAGGCTTCACACGATCGAAAGCGAGCCCTTGGTAGACGCCATGTTGGGCCGCATCCAGAATGATCTCTTTGATCTCGGTGCGGATCTCTGCACGCCTGAAACGGCGGAAAAGCCATCTTGGGAGCCGCTTCGCATCGTCGCGTCCCAAGTAAGCCGGATTGAATCCGAAATTGATGCCCTGAACAAAGAGCTTAAGCCGCTTCGTTCCTTTGTGCTGCCGGGCGGCATGCCTGCTGCCGCCGCTCTGCATCTGTCCCGTACCGTCTCGCGCCGCGCGGAGCGGTTGATGGTGGAGCTGGCGAGCATGCCGGATGAAACGGTGAGCGAACCAGCATTGCATTATATCAACCGCTTGTCTGACTTCCTCTTTGTGGCGTCACGCTATGTGAACCGGCGCGGTGAAGGGGATGTACTCTGGGTCCCCGGCCAGACCCGATAACGATCGCTATCCAAAATCCGACATACACCGTCGCGCCCGGCCAACCATTGGTCGTTCAAACCGTTGACAATGCGGTCCATCGGTTATTAGGTCGGCTCAACGGGTTTCAGGACGGATTTGACCTGAAAAGATGGTTCGGTCTGAGCCTTTAGGATGAAGATGATGAAGATTATTGTGCCGGTAAAACGGGTCGTCGATTACAATGTGAAAATCCGCGTTAAGCCGGATGGTTCGGGCGTCGATCTTGCGAATGTTAAGATGTCGATGAACCCTTTCGATGAAATCGCCGTCGAAGAGGCGCTGCGGATCAAGGAAGCGGGCAAGGCAGACGAGGTAATCGTCGTATCAATTGGTCCAGCGGGTGCGGCAGAAACCCTGCGCACGGGCCTTGCAATGGGCGCTGATCGCGGCATTCATGTGAAGGTCGACGAGTTGGTTGAACCCTTAGCCGTCGCCAAAATACTCAAAGGTGTCGCAGAAGTCGAAGGTCCTGGCCTGATGATCTTGGGCAAGCAGGCGATTGACGATGATTCGAACGCGACCGGCCAAATGCTCGCCGCCTTGCTCGGATGGCCGCAGGGCACATTTGCCTCCAAGATTGAGATTGGCAGCGGCACGATCACGGTAACCCGTGAAGTCGATGGCGGCTTGCAGACGGTGGAGCTGAAGGCTCCGGCGATTGTAACGACCGATCTTCGTTTGAACGAGCCACGCTATGCCTCGTTGCCGAACATTATGAAGGCTAAGAAAAAGCCAATCGATGAGAAGACGCCTGCCGATTACGGCGTCGATGTCACGCCACGCCTGAAAGTAGTGGGGACGGCGGAACCCGCTGGCCGCAAGGCTGGCGTTAAGGTTTTATCCGTTGCTGAACTCGTTTCCAAGCTCAAGACCGAAGCAGGAGTTTTCTGATGGCTACGCTTCTTCTCGCCGATCACGACCATGTTTCGATCAAGGACACAACGGCCAAGGCGCTCACTGCTGCGCTTGCGCTCGGCCATCCGGTGCATGTGCTGGTCGCAGGGCATAACGCCAAAGCCGCTGCCGATTCTGCCGCAAAGCTCAAAGGAGTCGACAAAGTCTTGCTGGCCGACGATGCGGCCTATGCCAATCAATTGGCTGAACCCGTCGCGGCCTTGATTGTGTCGCTGGCTCCTGCCTATGGCGCGATTATAACGGCGTCCACCAGCTCGGGTAAAAACATTTTGCCGCGCGCAGCCGCATTGCTCGATGTGATGCAGATTTCGGATGTGATCCGCGTGATTTCATCCGATACGTTTGAGAGGCCGATTTACGCAGGCAATGCCTTGCAAACGGTTCAATCCACCGACGCGATTAAGGTGCTGACCGTTCGTACCGCCTCCTTCGCTTCCGCTGATGTGGGTGGTTTGGCACCGGTTGAAGCGGTTTCCGCTTCCGCCAATCCGGGTATTTCCTCGTTTAAGGGCGAAAGCCTTGCAAAATTGGACCGTCCGGAACTGACTTCGGCGAAGATCATCATTTCGGGTGGTCGCGCGATGGCGAATTCCGAGAATTTCAAAACCTATATCGAGCCCGTCGCCAACCGGTTGAACGCCGCGATGGGCGCTTCTCGCGCGGCGGTTGATGCAGGCTATGCACCGAACGACTG
>CANCAR010000115.1 GCA_947374125.1 Hyphomicrobiales bacterium
GTCTTGTCACCCAAGATACAAACGCTGCCGTCTTCGATTTCAATACCAAAAACTCAGACAACAGATAGGTTCTTCAGGCTTCTATCTCGCCGGCAGCAATGAAGACTCCACCGGAATCTTGTTGGCGATTTACTCACCCCGTTTTTGGAAAAATTGAATCGTAGGGTGTCCATTGACGCCCGTTTGCTCACGGCGTTCTTACGGAAACATCAGACACAATCAGTTCAAGTTAATTATTTTGAGTACGTGGAAGCAGCCTGTTTTTTTGGCTTTGCCTAAGCATATGATATTGATCGTCTTTTTCCGCTATCTTTGCCTGCCTTAAACGATTTAACAAATAAAGACGCACCCATTATGGGCGATTCGGCGTCTGGCTCCGTATGTTCAAAGCTAACTGGTCAAAACCTGAATCTAATTATGCGACGAAAGTATCTACGCGGGTCCATATTCTATGAATTCTCCGACGGTTAATATCATCTGGTTCAAACGGGATTTGAGGGTGCACGACCATGCGCCTTTGGCGCTTGCATCGGCGCAAGGGCCGGTTGTGCCGCTCTATGTTGTCGAGCCTGACTATTGGCGGCTTCCTGATGCCTCGCGGCGCCATTGGCATTTTATCCAGGACTGCCTTGTTGAGTTGCAAGCCGAGTTGTCCTCGCGCGGTGCGACTTTGGTTTGTCGCACGGGTCTTGTGGTTGAGGTGCTGGAAGATCTGCGCCAGAAATTTGGTACAATCGCCCTGTGGTCGCACGAAGAAACGGGTAATGATTGGACTTTTGCGCGTGACCGGCAGGTTTTGGCGTGGTGCAAAGCGCATGAGATCGTTTGGCACCAGACGCCTTCAAACGGTGTGGTAAGGGGCCTAAAGAGCAGAGATGGCTGGAGTGCTCTGCGCGATACGCGCATGGCGGAGCCTATGATCCCAGCCCCAAACGATTTGATGTTAGCGGCGGATATTTCGCCCGGTAGCCTTCCTTCAAAAGATCATCCAATGTTTGGGGAGACTGTTGGATCGGTTCAGAGCGGAGGTCGTTTCGAGGGCTTGCGGGTGCGCGCCTCGTTTCTAAAAGAACGTGCCAGTAAATACATGATGACCGTATCGAAGCCTGGCATCTCAGCACGGCATTGCTCGCGGTTGAGCGCGCATATCGCGTATGGAACGCTGTCGGTTCGGGAAATTGAGCAAGCGACCAAAGTGCGTATGGCAGAATTGGCGATGGATCTTGATCCGGCTTCAAAAAATTTACGCAAAAACCTGAGTGCCTTTCTCTCTCGGCTCGCGTGGCGTTGTCATTTTGTGCAGAAGCTAGAGCAGCAACCAAGTATTGAATTCCGTTGTATGCATCTAGCGTTTGAAGGCATGCGGGAGCCGCATTTCAGGCAAGAATTTTTTGATGCTTGGGCCACGGGCCATACGGGCTATCCGCTGATTGATGCCGCGATGCGTAGCCTGCATTCGAATGGATGGATCAATTTTCGAATGCGCGCGATGTTGGTGTCGTTTGCCAGTTACCATCTTTGGCTCGATTGGCGCCAAACCGCGCCCCATTTAGCGCGACTATTTACCGATTATGAGCCAGGTATCCACTTTTCACAATTCCAGATGCAATCGGGCGTGACAGGGATCAACACGTTGCGCATTTATAATCCGATCAAGCAGTCCATGGATCATGATCCGGAAGGTAAATTCATTCGCCGCTATGTGCCGGAATTAAGTGCTGTTTCAGAGCAATGGATACATGAGCCATGGCGTTTGCCGGACCCGCCGCCGCTCTATGCCAAGCCGTTGGTTGAACATGATAAAGCCATTAAAATGGCACGCGACCAGATTACGGCATGTCGCAAAGCACCCGATTTTATGGATGATGCGCGTCACGTTCGGCAAAAGCTGGGGAGCCGAGCAAAGCCACCCCATCGCAGGCCAAAAGTGGTGAAAGATAAAAGCCAATTGTCGTTTGATGTTTGATTTAACATGAATTGAAACACGCTTGAGCGAGCATATTACCAATGGTAAATGCATCTTCAATGCGTGAACCCATTGCCCAATCGCCACATGCGCCGAGACCTATTTTTTCGTCCCATAAAAAAGGTCGGCCAATGGGCTCCGTAACCAGCGCATACCGCCAGCGATGGGCCAATATTATGAATGGGCTGGCTTTGATCTGCGTAAGCTCGGAAAATTGTGACAGAAGCATTTTAGCTATGATGTCGGCATCCCACTCAAGATGATCAGCGGACCATTGTGGGGTAGCGTGAACAACAAAGGTTTCGGGTTTTGAGGTGCGGGTTGGCTTGGCACTATTTTTTGCAATCCACGCGATGGCTGGATCATCTGAAGTAAGAGCAAGCCCCACAAGGAGTACGACAGCGACGCAATCCGCAACACTTTGGCATCAAGAGGATTTACCCGGTTATTCCACCGCACCAAAATCGTCTCATAAAGTTCGAAATTGACGTTCATATCTACGCTTGGCGCAATTTGATCGAACGATGTTTTTTAGAACTTAAACTCAGTCGACGTCGCTTAATTCGATATCATAAAACGTCAACCAGTTACGTAGCCTTCGTTCTCATCGCATCCGCCCGCTTGTTGTTAAGACACTCGGTTAACAGGGCCTAGGCTCTTCGTTGTCGAAAAGACCTCAACTAGCTTAGAATTCTTCCCACAATTGCGGCAATCGGATGGGCTTTTGCCGCAAACGTATTGCGGCGTTGGAAGTGCTTGACGTCTGGGCAGGAATGGCAATCATACCAGTCTATAAAGAGGTACAAAAACTGCCATCCTTATCGAGACGGCCTTAAAAAATGATTTTCCCGGGGAGGGGTAGGAAATGTCGGAAGCTATTGATCGTAAAGGCGTAACAAAAGCGGCGCTATTATCGGCCCAGTCGCTGATGACGGATTCATCCGTCCCATCCATCTCAACCGAATTGCTGGTAACGGCAGACGGCGAGTTGAACCAAGAACTCTATCATTTCCTGTTTGATCCACCGTCGAACCCAACTCTGCTGAAAGGACGAACGATCGCGATTTGCTGCTCTAACGGCGTCGAAGAAGTCGAGATTATGGGTGCAATGAAATGGCTCACGGCCCATGGTGCTGTTGTCCATGTTGTCTCCCCGCGGATTAGTGAGTTTCATCCGACCTTAGGGCTTCGTTTCCCACCTATGACAAAGACGCATGTGCTAGCGATCCGTCTCATGGAGAATGCGGGTTGGTTGAAAATCGACCGTTACATGGATGAGGCGACAATCGATCAATATGACGCGTGCATCTATCCCGGCGGTGCATGGAACCCTGATTTTCTCAGGGCCGATAAGCACGCGCAAGCCTTTGTGCGTGATATGCTTCAATCTGGAAAACCGACTTGCGCAATCTGTCATGGTCAATGGGTTATGGTGAGCGCCGATATCTTGCGTGGTCGCAAAGCGACGGCAGTTTGGAATATTCACCCAGATCTTGCCAATGCAGGTGCCACCGTTTTGGACGAGCCCTGTGTCGTCGATGGCAATCTGATTACGGCGCGTTTTCCGTTTGACTTGCCGAGGATGATTGAAGCGCTGGTAGCACAATTGGTGAAGTGAGCTTCGAGTGAGGGAGACTTGAAATGGCATTAACGCAAAAACTGATTAATGAAGGTAATGCAACCGTCGACGAGATGCTGGATGGAATATTAGCCGTTCACTCTGATACTTTGTGGCGTCCAAGCCACGCGCCCCGCGCCGTCATTGCCAAGCATGGACCACGGTCCGGAAAGGTTGCGCTCATCATCGGCGGTGGTTCTGGTCATGAACCCACCTTTATTGGCTTCGTTGGCAAGGGCTTGGCGGATGGCGTTGCCGTAGGCAATGTGTTTGCATCTCCTCCGCCTCAGCCAGCGGTTGACGCTGCCCTTGCCGCCAATGGCGGAGCTGGCGTCTTGTTCATGTATGGCAATTATGCTGGCGATGTGATGAATTTTGATATGGCGATGGATATGCTTGAAATGGAGGGCGTCGAGGCTCGCACCGTTTTGACAACCGACGACATCGCCTCATCGCCCGATATATCCAAACGGCGCGGCGTAGCGGGCAATGTCTTTATCTTTAAAGCCGCAGGTGCAGCCGCCGATTTGATGATGCCCATCGATGAGGTTGAACGCATCGCGCGTCATGCCAATGCACGGACCTATACGATGGGCGTTGCACTCTCCTCCTGCTCCCTTCCTCAAACGAGACAACCAAGCTTCGATTTACCAGCGGGTGAGATGGAAATCGGGATGGGAATTCATGGAGAGCCGGGCGTTCGTCGCGGACCGCTTCGTACGGCCAATGAGGTGACGGATGAAATTTTGGATACGATCTTGAAAGAAATGAACGCGCCGAAGGGCGCACGTGTAGCAGTCCTCGTCAATTCGCTCGGTGCAACACCGCTTATGGAGCTCTATATTCTTTATAAGCGTGTCGCTGAGCGCCTCGCTGAAGCGGGCCTCGAAATCCATAGTTCCCTTGTTGGTCCCTATTGTACGTCATTGGATATGGCAGGTGCATCAATCACGATCATGCATTTGGATGACGAACTAATTCCATTGATTGATCATCCTTGTGATTGTGCGATGTTCCGTCAGGGGTGACTGTGATGGACTTTTCAACCTCCGATCTCAAACACTTATTTGTACGATTGGCCGCCCGCATGTCGACAGAGCGCGATGCCTTATGCGCGCTTGATGGTGTTATCGGCGATGGTGACCACGGAATTGCCATGGAACAGGGCATGAAAGCCGCTGCCGATCAAATACAATCCCTTGATGGCTCCTTGCAGGATGTGTTTAACGCAGCTGCTAAAGGTTTTCTGAACGCGGTTGGCGCGTCATCAGGCCCGCTCTATGCTACCGGTTTTTTACGCGCTGGAAAAGCGGTTGGACCCCGCCTAGCAATGCCAAAGGACGATTTGCGCCTTGTTATCGTCGCCATTAGGGATGGCATACAGCACCGGGGCAAGGCGGAGCCCGGCCAAAAGACGATGATCGATGCTTGGCACCCGGCGGCGGAAGCTGCCGCAGCGGGCGCAACGCCCACCTCCATTCTCGCTGCTGCAAAAGACGGTATGGAAGCCACCAAACCAATGCTGGCAACGCTCGGTCGCGCCTCACGACTCGGTGAACGCGTGATTGGTCATGCCGATCCAGGTTCTGTATCGGCGGTTATGATCATTGAGGAGATCACGTTAGAAATGGCGCATTAAAGCCCTTATAGAGATCCGCCAAACCGTGTCATGATTTGATTTTTAACGTTCGCATCTTTTCAACCGTATCGTCGAACGAGACGATACCGGCATCAGATCCCAATCCCGTCGCTACCAAGGCCGCTGACGTTTGGGCAAAGCGGAGCGCTGATTCGGTATCCATCTGATGATGAAGCGCGGTGATAAAGCCAGCGTCAAACGCGTCACCGCAGCCGGTGGTATCAACAACCGAAATATCATAGGCAGACGATTTCAAGCGCACGCCATCTTGATGGGCATAATAGGCACCATCGGCCCCAAGCGTGAACACGCAGCACGTGGTGCCGCGGTCCAGAAAAAATGACGCGCAATCCTCAGGCGTTGATTGACCCGACATATCCCGCGCCTCTTCAATCGAAGGCATGAAATAGTCGATAGAGGGAAGAAGCGGCTCGACCATATGGAACGTTTCGGCACTCGCCGCGATAAGGTCGAAGGTAACCGTCCGCCCCCGCCGTTTCGCTTCGCGAAGCAAGGTAACGGACGCAGCCCCGTCAAGCTTTTTTAAAAGCCCCGTTCCACCAAGGTGAATAATTGGCGCATCAAACACCCGGTCATACATCTCCGGAGGAACGTCGATATGATCAGATGCGCCCCTGACATGGAGCGCGGGACGGTCGCCATTCGGACGAACATTTAAAATGGTCGCAGAAGTCGGAACGCCCTTAATATGTTGCATACACGACGTGTCGATACCATGTTTCTGCATAGTCATCATCACCCAGTCGGCTTTTTCGTCATCGCCAACCGCGCCAACGGCCAAACTTTTCAGGCCCAATTTGGCAGTATCAATGACCGTTCCACCCGCTGTGCCAGCAACCGTCAACCGTATTTCTTCAATGAAATCGACATTTCCGCGATCTGGTATACGAGTAACGGGCCTACCAAGAACGTCGAGAATGTATAGTCCAATGACGGAGACATCATGCTGCACGGCGTTTGCCTTTCCGTCCACGAAGATTGATGACTACGGCGAGAACAAATGCAATGGCTGCAACGCTCCAAACAAAAGGCTGCATCCAGAACGGAGCTGTCGCGAGCTGCATCTTCCCTGCCGCCGTTGCGGGATTGGGTGGAGCGAGAAAGAACGCTCCGTAAAGATGGGCGGCACCAATTGAGATCAGCAATACGATGCAGAAGATCATCGCGACGACCATGGCGACCGTAATAAAACTCGAAAGCTGAACACCCGGGCGAGCCATAGGAAGCAAGTTATTGACCAGTCCGGCCAACACAACCAGTCCCCCGCCAACCGCAAAAAGGGTAACGCTAAACGGTTGAAAGATCAGAACCAACGCAAAAATACCCAGTCCAATGATTGAATATTCGAGTTTGATCGCAAGATCATTCGAAATGCCCGAGCCCATTTCTTCGCTCATGAGCGCACCACCCTTCCGGAATCATCGAAGATATGGGTCTGCGTTGGATCTGGCCTAAGATTTAAGGCCTCGCCAATCTTCAACCGTTTATCCCGCGTGACCACCACGCGAATTTCGCCACCAACCGCTGTTCGCGCATGAATGAGTGTTTCCGCACCCATCGGCTCAATCAATTCCACCTCGGCCGGAATGGTGCTGCTGTCGCCATCTGTCACCGGAACAAAGGCGCGCGGGCGAATTCCAATCGTAACCTTCGACGCTTTCAATCGGCTGGTCGCCGCATCGGCGGAGATGTCGAGACGATTGCCTGCCAAGGTTAAAGAGGCCCTTTGACCATCATAGGATTGAAGATCAGCTTCGATAAGATTCATCTGGGGCGTCCCAATGAAGCTCGCAACAAAAACATTCGCAGGCTTCGCAAAAACCTCGTGTGGCGTGCCGACCTGTTCGATCAGCCCTTCACGCATAATGGCAATTCGATTGGCCATTGTGAGCGCCTCAAGCTGATCATGTGTCACGATGACGGTTGCTTTTGAAAGACCCTGAAGCACTTCCTTAATTTGCCCGCGCATTGAATGTCTCAGTTCGACATCAAGCCGCGAAAGTGGCTCGTCAAACAAGAAGCAATTCGGGTCTCTGACAATCGCTCGCGCAACCGCGATGCGTTGTTTTTCGCCCTCCGAAACTTGGCCGGGAAGACGGTCTAGCACATCCGTGAGATGCAGAATTATAGCTACTTTTTGAATGCGCGCATTGATCTCATCCTTGCTCAATCGCTCAAAATGCAAGGGCATCGCAATGTTTTGTCCAATGGTCAGCGCCGGATAAAGCGCATAAAATTGGAATACCATCGCCACGTTGCGCTTCTCAGGCGCCAGTTCATTCATGCGTTGGCCAGCAATCAGGACATCCCCCGAAGTTGCACGCTCAAGGCCTGCTATCATGCGTAATGTAGTCGTTTTTCCGCATCCCGATGGACCAAGCAAGCACACAACTTCGCCCGCACCAACCGATAGGTCAGCATTTTTAACGGCTGTGAAATCGCCGAATGTCTTCGTAATCTTTTTGATTTCAATCGTGGACATTTTAACGTTTCACTGTTCCAAAAGTTACGCCACGCAGGAGATGATCTTGCAGGAAAAACGTGACAAGAAAAACGGGGATGAGAAAGAGCGTTTCGATCGACGCCAACAGCGTCCAGTCGGTTCCACGTCCGCCCGACGAGACGGCTTGGTTCATCGCAACCGGAACCGTCCGTGTATCGGGGCCCGATAAAAGCAGGGCGAAGAGAAACTCGTTCCACGTTAAAATCAGGCCGAAAACGAAGGTTGCAGCAAGACCCGCGATCACTTGCGGTAGGCAGATTTTGAAAAAGACGCCAATGCCCGATGAGCCATCAAGTCGAGCAGCATCCTCAACGTCAAGCGACAACTCATCGAAAAAGCTCTTCATCATCCAGATCGTGAAGGCGAGGTTAAACGCCGTATACAGCATGATGATCCCGAAATAGGACCCAGACAAACCGACAACTCGGAACATCAGAATAACGGGAATAATGACGACAA
>CANCAR010000116.1 GCA_947374125.1 Hyphomicrobiales bacterium
CCGGTTGGGTACGGGCGGGCGATCCGCCATGACAAGTGCTAGAAAGGTGTCGAGATCTGTGTTGGTTGCATCGAGAATTTTCGAAATCGACTCGGTCGATGGCCAGCGCAAGCGACCGTCATTGGATGCCCGCTTTGATTTATTGAAGGTGGTGGGGTCAAGCCCGGCCCGGCGGGCTAGACCTGACGCGGATAATCCGTTTCGCGCGGCAAGGGAATCAATGGCTTTCCAAATTCGTGGATGTGAAAGCATCAGAGCAATTCTCCAAAAAAGGACATTAGTCAAGAATTATTGATATAATAGGTAATTAATCCCGATATTTGCAAGCAAATTCTTGCGGGTGTGCGGAGCATAACGCAACGGCATTTGCGGCTTGGGTTTGCATGCCCTAAATACAGGCAAAATCAGGTTGGTAAGAATGAAAATTTTCAAAATATTATCGACGCTGCAATGGGCTGAAGCCCAAAAAATCGGACGCTTTTTAGGCGCTCCGGTTGATATTGCCGATGGATTTATTCATTTCTCGACAGCCGAGCAGGTCGAAGAAACCGCGCACAAGCATTTCCGAGGCCAGGACGGGTTGCTGTTGGCAACTGTCAACGCTGCTTCTCTCGGAGAAGCTTTGCGCTATGAGCCATCGCGGGGCGGCCAGCTTTTTCCGCATCTTTACGGTTCGATGCCACTCGACGCGGTGGAGAGCCTTCAGCCATTGCCCATGCAGGCTGACGGCTATCATCGTTTTGCGGGGCTATTGCCATGAGTCTTTTGTATCGTCTTGCCTTTCAAGCGCTCCGAAACATCGATACAGAAACCGCGCACGGATTTGCCATTGGTGCGTTAAAGCACTTACCCTTTCCGGCGGCTAAGGTGGACAATCCGAGATTGGGCGTGCAGGCTTTCGGGATTGATTTTCCAAATCCGATAGGTCTCGCCGCGGGCTTCGATAAGAACGCCGAGGTAGCGGATGGCGCTCTGCGGCTTGGCTTCGGGTTTGCTGAAGTCGGTACGCTGACGCCGCTGGCCCAAGCGGGAAACCCAAAGCCGCGGGTTTTCCGGCTGCTCGAGGACGAGGGGGTTATCAACCGCTTAGGCTTCAACAATGAAGGCCATGCCCCGGCACTTGAACGGTTGAAAGCACGCGCTACCCGCCCAGGTATTATTGGTGTGAATGTAGGGGCCAACAAAGATTCAAAAGACCGCGTTTCGGATTATGTCGCTGGCATCCGGGCATTCGCGGGTCTCGCGACCTATTTCACGATCAATGTCTCCTCGCCTAACACGCCCGGTCTACGCGATTTACAGAGCGAGGCGGCACTCGACGATCTTTTGGCTTGGTCGATCCATGAGCGCGATGAGGCAGCGAGAAAGACATCCCGCAAACCGGTACTCCTTAAAATTGCCCCGGATTTAGCGCTAAATGCCCTCGATGATGTGATAAAAGTGGCCAGAAAACGCGGTGTCGATGGGATTATTGTTTCGAACACGACGATTCGCCGCCCCTCCAATTTAAGAGAAAAAAGCCTTCGGCTCGAAACTGGGGGCCTTTCGGGAAAACCGCTGTTTCCCTTGTCCACGCGCATGCTGGCCGAAACCTTTTTGCGGGTTGAAAAGCAATTTCCGCTCATTGGTGTTGGTGGAGTGGATTCTGCGCGCGCGGCGTTCAGTAAAATCGAGGCGGGTGCGAGCCTTGTGCAGCTCTATTCGGGGCTCATCTATCACGGGCCGGGCTTAGTCGCATTGATCAAGACAGGCCTCGTCGAACGGATGACGAAAGAGGGGCTCAGCTCTCTGTCAACGGTGGTCGGACGGGCTGCAGAAGATTGGCTACAATGGCCGGTCGAGGGACTGAGTTAGCGAGCGAAGGCGCGTCGCACCAACCATGGATAGGCGATCCCTTGTCCGACGCCGCGGACGAAAAGGAAGATCAAAATCGCAATCCACAATCCGGCATTGCCCCAATCGCTTAATGTCGCGAAGGCAGAGAAGTAGATAGCGAGCGCCAAAAGCATCAGATTACGCATCGCCTTTGTCCAGGTGGCACCAATAAAGATTCCATCAAACGCGAAAGCCAACGCGCCTGCCAATGGGGTAAGGGCCGCATAGATGAGATAGTCGTCAGCATAGGTTCGAATATCAGCATGGGTGGCGATGAGGCCAATCATTTGATTGCCAACGGCGAAAATAAGACCCGTCAAGGCGAGGCCGGTCAACACGCTGAAGCGCAAGACGAGGGAAACGCTTTGGCGAAACCCTTTTTCATCCCGCGCACCTATCGCTTGCCCACATAGTTGCTCGCCCGCGGTAGCAAATCCATCAAGGAAATAGACGGACAGGAGAAATAGAAGATTTAGAACCTGATTCGCAGCAAGGGTGACGTCCCCCATCCGCCCACTTTCTGACGTAAAGAAACCGAAGGCGGTCAGAAGCGCAAGCGTGCGGATCATGATATCGACATTGACACCCAGCAAACGCTTCAAGGCCTTTGGATCCGTCAGATCCTTGAAAGCCACAGGACCTGAAAACACGCCGAGGCGTACCATGACAGCCAATCCTAACGCCGTTCCTGCGGCTTCCGCGAGAAGGGTGCCAACGGCAGCACCCGCAATGCCGAAGCCAGCAACGGCCACGAGGAGAACGGCAAGCGTTACTTTTACAGCATTAATGGAGACCTGAAGCCAAAGACCCAGATCGGTTCGACCGCGACCGATTAGGGAACCAAGAATAGCGTAATTGGCCAAAGCAAAGGGAGCCGACCAAATTCGGATGCCGATATAGGTCCGAGCGGCGTGTTGCACGGCCTCTCCGGGCGAAAGCAGATAAAGCGCTAGATCGATAAAAGGGCTGCGAAACAGAACCATCACGAGGCCTAAAAGTGTGGCAACGATCAGTGCACGATAGGCGGTTAGCCGCACGGCATAATCCGATCCTGCGCCAACGGCTTGCGCGGTCAGCCCAGCCGTGCTCGGGCGTAGGGAGCCTAAGCCCCAGAACATAAAATCAAAAAAAATCGCACCAATCGCGACGGCCCCTAGCATTGGGATGTCATTTAGGCGACCAATGGCCGCCGTATCGACAAGCCCCAAAAGCGGCTCGGTGACATGGGCCAGCATGATCGGAAGAGCAAGCGTCAGAAAACGCCGAGGTGTTGCCTCAACCGGCCGTGCTTTGATCATTTCATCCGGTTGCACCGGATCAGTTTCCTGCGTCCTGAACCGTGTTCCACTGTCCAGATGCGATTTTCGATGCGGCGATGACGGCTTGCGTCCGGCTATCGACATCGAGCTTTTGTAAGATAGCGGAGACATGCGCTTTCACGGTGGCTTCCGATACCGACAACTCAAAGGCGATCTGTTTATTGAGCAGTCCCGTCGACAGCATCATCAGCACCCGTACTTGCTGCGGCGTTAGGCTGCCGAGCCTTCGCACCATGTCGCTAGTGGCGATATCGGGCGCAGCAGAGAGATCGACATCATTCGGCGTCCAAGTACCGCCATCAAGGACTTGGCGAATTGCCGAGCCCATAGCCGCTCCATCCAGCGATTTGGGGATAAAGCCCGATGCGCCAAGCTCGATGCAGCGGCGGATCACCGTACGGTCTTCATTGCCCGACACGACGATTACCGGCGTTGAGGGATGCGACGCGCGCAGATAGAGAAGACCTGAAAAACCTTGTACGCCTGGCATGGTAAGATCAAGCAAAACGAGATCGACATCGCCGTTGGAAAATGCAGGTGCTAACTCCTCGAAGCTGCCTGCCTCAACAATATCGATGTCGCCAACAAGGGCGGTTACTGCTTGGCGTAGCGCGCCGCGCACCAGCGGATGATCATCCGCAATGACTATCCGCATCTCTACACCGGCCACTCTTATTCCCCCCGGTCTGTGTCTAACGTCTGGTTCGTAGTTATCCTTATCATTTCGCCTTGGTGCGTCCTACGCAAGCGGCAAATGCCAATTGTGTTGTCGATTCATGATTTTTTACGCCCACCCGCCGATAATGCTGTGAGGGTTTCAATACGATCCGCCTCGCGTGGCGGCTTATCCCAGCGCAAACGGGAAATTCTGGGAAAGCGCATGGCCAATCCGCTGCGGTGGCGGGTTGAGGGTCCAATGCCTTCGAACGCTACTTCAAACACCAGACCGAGATCGGGCTCATGCACGATTTCACGCACCGGGCCGAAGCGATTGACGGTATGTTTGCGCACGAAGCGGTCAATCTCGGCTAGCTCTTGATCGGTAAATCCGAAATAGGCCTTGCCGACGGGCACCAATTCGGGGCCGTTCTCGCCGTCGCGCCAAACGCCGAAGGTAAAATCGGAATAAAACGACGAGCGCTTGCCGTGCCCTCTTCGGGCGTACATCAACACAGCATCAACGATAAAAGGATCGCGCTTCCATTTGAACCAGAGGCCTTTGGGGCGGCCAGCAAGATAAGGGCTATCGCGGCGCTTGATCATGCAGCCTTCAATTGCTTCCGCCTCTTGCGGTGTAACCTTGCCCTCCGGGCTGGCCCTTAACGCCGCAAGCACCTCCCAAGAGGGAATATCAAAGACCGGAGACAGCTCAATGCGCGGCGATTTTAGCTGGGCAACAAGCTGCTCCAGCCTTTCACGGCGCTCGGTAAAGGGTTTGTCCCGCCAATCTTCGCCATCGGCATAAAGGAGATCATAAACGCAGATGGCGGCAGGGTATTCGGCCATGAGCTTCGGCGTTACCTTTTTACGATTGAGCCGTTGTTGCAAGGCGTTGAAACTTTCGACCTTCCCATCCCTGACCACCAATAATTCGCCGTCGATTGCGCCATCAAACCCCATGAGCGCATCGATGATGTCGGGAAAAGCATCCGAAATATCCTCGCCCGCTCGCGAATAGAGCTTTGTTACCGTTTTGCCCGTTGCATCTGTCCCTGCGGTAGCCTGTACCCTGATCCCGTCCCACTTCCATTCGGCGACAAAATCAGCGGAGTTCAAACTGACAAAATCACTATCCTCGATCGCATGGGACAACATCACCGGGCGGAAGGGAGCGGGGTTGCCGCTTAACGGTGCTGGTGCCTTACCCTCAAGCCAAAGAAACAAAGCTTCATAGGGAGGCGTTAGGCCATGCCAAACCTGCTCAATCGCGTCGACTTCAATATCTGCCCCTTGCGCCAGAGCCGTTTTGGCGAGCCGCGACGAAATACCGATTCGCAAGCCGCCGGTAATCAGCTTTAACATCGCCCAGCGACCGGTTTCATCGAGGCCATCAAGGAGATTGGCCAGTAATGCAGGAATGTCGGCCTTTTTCGTGTTTGACAACAATGCAACGACCTCGCCGAGGCCAAGCTCTCGCTGAGCGGATTGGGTGTTCGATGCCGGCCACATCAGCGCAATGGTTTCGGAGAGGTCGCCGACATAATCATAAGACAGCGCGAACAAAGTCGGGTCGGTACGCTCAGAAATTAAGCTGCGTAAGAGCGCTGGCTTGGCTTGGCCAAAATCCAGCGTTCCGGCCATGGCGGCGAGCGCATAGCCCCGATCCGGATCAGGTGTGGTTGCAAAATAATCGACAAGCAGGCGAATTTTCGCATTGCGTCCAGGCTCATAGCCAAGCCTGTCGATAAGGGCAGCGAAGCGGTTCATGGCGTCCCCTTAGGCGCTTCAGGCTCTGCATCGCCATCATCGCTATAGCCCACCATGTTCAAGGGGCGGGCGGCGAGACCTATGCTCTGGCACCAATGTACCAGTGCATCTTCTTGGCCATGGGTGACCCAGATTTCCGATGCTTCGGTTTCGCGGATCGTTTGTTGCAGTTCCGGCCAATCGGCGTGGTCGGACACGATAAGTGGCAATTCAACGCCTCGTTGTCGCGCTCTTGCTCGGATACGCATCCAGCCCGAGGCAAAACACGTTACGGGATCGGCAAATTTGCGCGACCAAACATCCTGTATTGCACTTGGCGGGCATAAGATGATGGCTCCTTGCATCGCCTGCCTATCGGAGCCAGCCATAGGCCTAAGAACACCCAATTTAGACCCCTGCTCGGCATAATAGGCCGTAAGCTTCTCCATCGCGCCATGCAAATAAATCGTCTCGTCGCAACCCGCCTGCCTGATTTCAGCGATGACGCGTTGCGCTTTTCCTAGCGAATAGGCACCAACGAGATGCGCACGTTCGGGGAAAAGCGCGATCGAGCGCAAAAGCTTTGCCACTTCCAAGCCTGCTTCGGGGTGGGTAAAGACGGGCAGTCCGAAGGTCGCCTCGGTGATAAACACATCGCAACGCAGCACCTCGAACGGTGCGCAGGTGGGATCAAGCGCACGTTTGTAATCGCCCGATGCCACAATGCGCAGTCCATTCGCCTCAACCGCAATCTGGGCCGAGCCAAGCACATGGCCCGCCGGATGAAAGCTGAACCGGACGCCATTAATGTCGACGGGTAGGCCGAGTTTCGCCGTCTGTCGCTCGCCGGTAAAACCCTCGCCATAGCGGATGGCCATCATATCGAGCGTTTCACGCGTCGCCAGAACGGCCCCATGGCCCGCGCGCGCGTGGTCGGAGTGCCCATGTGTGATCAAGGCACGTGCGACGGGGCGGACCGGGTCGATGAACACATCGGCGGGTGGGCAATAAAGTCCGGCAGGGGTTGGAATCAGCAGGTCAGCGGGTCGCATCACTCAATTGTAGCGCATCGTAAGCGCTCTCTGGAAGCACCTCATTCTTGCCACATGCAATCAGTAGTTGACCCGCGGGCTAAATTGGAATCGGATCATACTATGGAACCAACCTTACCAGATGCGCGCGACATCACCCCCTTAACGCTCAAACAGATTGGCGCCTTGCCGGTCTTTAAGAACGCGATGGGGCAATGGTATGTCACGCTCATCACCACGCGTGATTCGGGACGCTGGTCGATTCCCAAAGGCAATCCAATCAAGGGGCACAGCAAGGCGGAAGCAGCCGCTTTTGAAGCCTTTGAAGAGGGCGGGCTTGTCGGCAAGATGGCGAAGCGGAAGATGGGTTCCTATGTCTTCTGGAAAAGGCGATCCGGCCATTGGGAATTAGCGGAAGTGGCGGTCTATCTCATGATCATTGAATCGCGTGCAGCAGAGTTCAAAGAAAAGGGTCTCAGACAAATTCAGGATTTCAGCTTTGAAGACGCGGAAGAAATTGTGGTTGAGCCCGGTCTCAAAACGCTCATCCGGCTTGCAGGCGAAAAGCTCAACCGTGCGCGTGCATAGTCGGCTTTCATGCTGAGGTTGGTGCTTCGCCGCTTTATAGGATTGCTCGCGACATTGGCGGTGGCGAGCGTATTGGTTTTTACCGCGATGGAAGTGCTCCCCGGCGATCCGGCGGCGTTGATGCTTGGTACCGAGGCGCGGCCCGATACGCTACAAGCGCTGCGACATGAGATGGGGCTCGATCAGCCCACGGTGCTCCGCTACGCGGGTTGGGCCATCGGTTTGGTGCGGGGCGATTTAGGTATCAGCCAGACTTACCATGTACCGGTTCTGTCGCTCATTGCCGAGCGGCTGCCGGTTAGCCTGCCACTGGCCGTTTGCTCATTGCTGTTGGCAGTCATCATTGGAATACCCGCGGGCGTGTTGGCCGCGGCCCAACATGGCAAAGCCTCCGACCATGGTGTGCGTATTTTGGCGCAGCTTGCGCTGGCATTACCGAATTTCTGGCTGGCGATGCTGCTCGTTTTTGTCTTCGCGATTACTTGGCACTGGCTGCCTGCTGGCGGGTTTCCCGGTTGGCGCAGTGGTTTCGTAGCCGTCCGGTCCCTCATTTTACCGTCTGTTGCGCTGGCTCTGCCGCAAGCCGCCATTCTGGCTCGCGTGATGCGATCCGCTCTACTCGAGACGATGGACGATCCCTTCATCACGGCGGCGCGTGCGCGGGGGCTTTCGGGCAGGAGCGTTCTCATTCACCATGCCGCGCCCAATGCGCTGATCCCGGTACTCTCGATCATGGGGTTGCAATTCTCATTTTTGCTGGCTGGCACCATCATCATCGAAAACGTATTCTATCTGCCCGGCTTAGGGCGTTTGATTTTTCAGTCGGTTACCCAGCGCGATTTACCGGTGGTGACTGGGGCCACCATGTTGTTGATTGCGAGTGTGATTACGGTCAGTTTTCTCGTCGATCTTGTGGCACTGA
>CANCAR010000117.1 GCA_947374125.1 Hyphomicrobiales bacterium
AGGCCATGGCGGCAAGCGTTGGAAATTTCGCAATCATCCGCATCGAAGCGATCATGCGCTGGTTTTCGTCTGCAATATCGGTCGAGTCATGATAAAACGCCGATAAAGCGCCTACGCTCGCCACCATAACGGACATTGGATGGGCGTCACGGCGGAAGCCTTGGAAAAAGCGCATCATTTGTTCATGCACCATGGTGTGGCGTGTCACACGATAGTTGAAGTCCGTGCGCTGAGCAGGCGTCGGCAATTCCCCGTAGAGCAAGAGATAGCAGGTTTCGAGAAAATCGCCGTGTTCAGCGAGTTGATCAATGGGGTAGCCGCGATAGAGCAGAACGCCTTCATCACCATCGATATAAGTGATTTTGGATTCGCAGCTTGCGGTTGATGTAAACCCTGGATCATAGGTAAACATGCCCGTTTGAGCATAAAGTTTGCCAATATCCAGAACACTCGGACCAATCGAACCATCCTTGACGGTGAGATCGAGCGTCTGATCGGCGACATTCAACGTGACAGATTTGGACATGCGTGGGCCTTCCTGAACGGATTTCGCAAGCGGCCCTTCATGGGAAGCCTGCAAAATGAACGACACATTTCATTGCTACCCCAGTTGGGAGCGCTGCACAATCACGCTTAAGGCTAATTAATGCAGTGCAGCATTACCAAAATCTAAGGCAAAGGGTCAAATTTTAGGGGTTATATCGGCAAGACGGGCTAAACATTCCTCTTTTCCGAGTACCGCCATGACGTCAAATAGCCCGGGCGAAGTCGATCGACCCGTTAATGCGGCGCGTAAGGGTTGGGCTGCTTGGCCAAGCTTAACGCCAGCCTCTTCTGCGAAAGTGCGAACCACGGATTCTGTCGATACTGCCGTCCATTCCAATAATTCAGCGAGCTTTGGTAAGAGCGCGGTAATTCGCTCACGCCCGCCTTCGGCCAAAATAGCTTCTGCCTTTGGTTCAAAGTTAAGCGGGCGTGTTGCATAAATAAAATAAGCAGAATCAACCAGTTCTAACAAAGTTTTGGCACGCTCTTTCAACCCCGGCATGGCCTGCATAAAGTCTGCACGGGCCTTTTCGGAAAGCGCTGCCGGCCAACCGCGGCCTGGGCCAACCTCCGGCAAGATCACTTCAATGGCGGCCATGAGATCGTCATCGGTGCTGGCCCGCATGTAGTGCCCGTTGATGTGCTCGAGCTTGGCGAAATCGAACCGTGCCGGCGAACGGCCAATGGTTTCAAGACCAAAAACATCCACCATTTCTTGCGTCGAGAAGAATTCTTGGTCGCCATGGCTCCAACCGAGCCGAACGAGATAATTTCGCATGGCAGCGGGAAGATAGCCCATCGCACGATAGGCATCGACGCCTAACGCGCCATGTCGCTTTGATAGCTTGGCGCCATCTGGGCCATGGATCAGCGGAATATGCGACATTTCCGGCACATCCCAGCCTGCGGCTTGATAGATCTGGGTCTGACGGGCGGCGTTGGTTAAATGGTCATCACCGCGAATGACATGGGTTACCCCCATATCGTGGTCATCCACCACAACCGCCAACATATAGGTTGGGTTACCGTCGGAGCGGAGTAATACCAAATCGTCCAAATCCTTGTTCTGCCAAACCACGCGACCCTGAACATGGTCGTTGACGATTGTTTCACCTTCCTGCGGCGCTTTAAGGCGAATAACGGGCTTGCGTCCCTCGGCAATGGCTTGTTTTTCTGCGTCCGTGTCGCCGAGATCGCGCCAGCGCCCGTCATATCGCATGGGTTGGCCAGAGGCGCGGGCCTTCTCGCGCATTTCTTCAAGCTCAGCTTGCGACGCATAGCAATAATAGGCGTTGCCTGAGGCTAAAAGACTTTCTGCTATTTCGCGATGCCGTTCGGCGCGGGAAAATTGATAGACGACATCACCGTCCCAATCGATCCCCAACCAGCGTAGACCGTCTAAAATGGCTTCAATCGCCGCGTCCGTTGACCGTTCGCGGTCCGTATCCTCGATCCGAAGCAACATTTTGCCACCGTTGCGCTTGGCATAAAGCCAGTTGAACAGTGCAGTGCGGCCACCACCAATGTGGAGAAAGCCAGTAGGAGAGGGGGCAAAACGTGTAACGACAGGTGCGGACATCAGCATTTCCTAAACTTCATGATTGCAGCAGGCCATTATGCAACCCAGCGGTTCTGGCCTCAGCGCTAGGCTCATGTAGCATTGAATAGTGGCTAGGTTAAGCACGGATCAGCAGAAGGCCTTCAGACGACGATGCAGAACGGAAGGCCCGACCCATCAATTTGGCGAGCGAGTGGTGCCGTTGGCGTCCTTTCCGGGCTTCGCGACCAAGTTGGAACGTTTCGTCTAGGTGAAATTTTTCAAACCCTCCGTTTGGCTTGGGTTGAGCTTTTTGAAGCGGAAATGGCGGCGCGGCGACCTTTCTTATGGCTTGCCCCCCTTTCGATGGGGGGCGTGCTTGTTTATTTCGTTGCGGATGAGGAGCCGACGGTCTGGGCTCCTTTAGGCCTTTCCTTTGGGCTGTTGACCGCCCTTGTTTTGTTCCGTAACGCGCGTTCTGGGTTCCGTTTTGTAGTGATAGGCCTTTTGGCTATTGCGCTGGGTTTTACGTCTGCAACGCTTCGGACCGCCCGGTCCGACGCACCGATTTTACAAGATAGCGCGATTGGTCGGGTGGATGCGGTAATCGAAACCATCGATTGGAATGCAAAAGGCGCGCGATTGCTGGTTCGGCCGCTCGCTTTTCGAAACGATATGGTCGATCTGCCATTTCGTTTCCGCCTCACCTTGAAGGGCCGACCGGCCTTGGCCGCAGGAGACCATATAGCTACCACAATCCGGGTGACGCCGCCGCCGGTTCCTGCCCGACCGGGTGGCTATGATTTTGCGCGTGACGCCTATTTTGCGCGGATTGGAGCGGTTGGCTCCATCCTTGGAGCTGTAAAAGTGTTATCGCCTATCGAACAAAAAGATTGGCGCTTGACGGTGAACGTGACGGTTGATCGCATGCGCAATGCGCTTACGGACCGAATTGTTCATGCAATCGGCGGGCAGAGTGGTGCCGTAGCAGCCGCGCTCATCACGGGTAAACGCGGCTATATCTCGGACGAGACCAACGAAATATTGCGGGCGGCTGGTATCTACCACGTCGTCTCCATTTCGGGCCTGCATATGGTGTTGGCGGCCGGGATGGTGTTTTTTTTCGTCCGCGGAATATGTGTGCTCGTGCCCGGTATGGCGCTCCGCTACCCAATCAAACAAGGGGCGGCGTTTGCCGCGATGCTGGGGGCGACGGCTTACGATATTTTTGCCGGTTCAGAAGTTGCAACCGAGCGCTCCTTGGTGATGACGTTGATTTTGTTCGGGGCCATTCTTGTCGGGCGGCGGGCACTTTCGATGCGTAATCTGGCTTTTGCGGCGTTTGTGATCGTCGCGATTGAACCTGAAACGGTGATGGGTCCGAGCTTTCAAATGTCCTTTGCAGCCGTTGCTGCGCTGATTGCCGCCTTTGAGCGCTTGCCGCCAGCATCCGATCGGTTACCTGCGTTTCTCTCCACCGCTTCAAAAGGAATAGCCGATGGACCACCCCCCGGCGTAATGCTGCGGGCCGGACGATGGTTGGTTCGGCACGGTAAAGTGGTTATCCTCACGACGTTGCTTGCCGAAATGGCCACAGGCCCTTTTGCCGCTTTTCATTTCCAGCGCTTTCAGCCTTTAGGATTGATCGGCAATGCGCTGGCAATCCCTTTGATCGAATTGGCGGCGATGCCTGCAGGGTTTATCGGCGTGCTGGCCATCCCTTTTGGTCTTGATGGGCCCTTATGGCGCTTCATGGGTCTTTCTGCCGATCTGATGCTTTACGTTTCGCGTTGGGTGGCCTTAACCCCCTATGCGACCCGCGCAGTGCCCGCGATTTCCCTTGCTGCTGTTTTGACGCTCGCTTTTGGCCTATTGTGGTTGACCCTATGGTCGACGCGGTTACGCTGGATTGGCTTGCTACCGATTGCGGCAGGCTTCTTGATGGGGTCAACCGGCATCAGGCCCGATATTGTCGTGGCCCGCGACGGGCTTTCATTGGCCGCACGCGGACCCGATGGAAGGTTGGCCGTGATGGGGAAGGGCGCATCCGAATTTGTCGTCGCCCAATGGCTACAAGCCGACGGCGATTTGCGGCAACCTAGTGATCCAAGTGTCAAAAGCGGGCCGCTTTGCAACGCTACCGGCTGTATCGCCAAACTTGGCGACGGCCGAATTCTCACCCTCACGCTCCAAATGCAAGATCTTGTAGAGGACTGTAAGGCTGCAACCGTTATCGTTACACCGTTTGATGCGCCTGATGAGTGTGTAGCGCTTACAATCGACCGGAGCCTATCCGCCGAGCGGGGAAGTATTGAGCTTCTTCCAAACGGCAAAGGTGGCTTCGACCTTCGCGGCGCCCGCCAAGCAAGCTATGACCGGCCATGGTCGCCAAAGCCTAAGCCAAAACCAAACAATCACAACGAAGATTCACCTAATACCGAACCGGATGACCCCACCCGCGAACCCATTACGCCGAGATAGCTCGGCCTTAGTGATAGCGGCGCATCAAGCTCACAAGCTTGCCTTGGATGCGTACCCGATCAGGTCCCAAAACCCGCGTTTCATAGGCGGGATTGGCAGCCTCAAGCGCAATCGAGGAGCCCCGGCGGCGAAGACGCTTTAACGTTGCTTCCTCATCATCGATCAATGCGACGATGATATCGCCCGTATCGGCCGTTTCCTGGCGTTTGATAATCACGGTGTCGCCGTCGAAGATCCCCGCATCGATCATCGAATCACCTCTGACCTCAAGCGCGAAATGGTCACCGCTGGAGAGCATATCGGGCGGCATCCCAATCGTGTGGCTGCGGGACTGAATGGCCGAAATCGGTGTACCCGCCGCAATTCGGCCCATCACAGGAATCGACACATAGGGAGGGGCATCATTCGCTGCATTCGGCCTTATCCGGCCAAGATCACCCTCAATAACGCTCGGGCTGAATTTTGCGCGAGGCGTATGGTTCGGCAGCGCCTGTTCTGGCAGCTTGATGACCTCAATCGCACGCGCCCGGTTGGCCAAGCGGCGAATAAAACCACGCTCTTCCAACGCCGTAATCAGCCGGTGAATACCCGATTTTGAGCGTAAATCGAGCGCATCCTTCATCTCGTCGAAAGAGGGCGGCACACCGTCTTGCGCCAGACGGTCTTGAATAAAACGGAGAAGTTCGATCTGCTTGCGTGTCAACATAGAGCGGTCCGTTCCTAACCGTTGCATCCCGGTAATCAGCCGACTCGGGATAAAAACAAAAGATGAACAAACCTACATGTTCTTGATGTGTTCCGCAAGTGGAATTCATGATAAAACTGAAACGGCGTTGATGCGGTAATGACAATGTCATTATTTTCCGATAAGAAAGGAACACATGGGAGATGTTTGATGACAAAGGTCGCGCGCGACACACTCAATATGCGAATCAAGCCGGAAGATCGCAGTCTGATTGACTGGGCGGCCAAGGCGCAGGGAAAGACAAGGACGGATTTTATTATGACGTCCGCGCGGCGCGCGGCTGAGGAGGCCGTGCTCGATCGTGTGATCGTCGATGTCGGCAGTGACGCCTTTGAGGCCTTTATCGCGCGGCTTGACAACCCGCTGCCACCGTCGGAGCGGTTAAAGCGCACCCTTCAAAGCAAGGCACCGTGGGAGTGATGTTGGCGCGTCCTGAACCCTTGCGGTCAGACCATGATGTCTCGGATTTTTCATGCGGGCACGCGACACTTGACGAATGGTTGCGCCGCCGTGCTTTAGCCAATCAGAAAGCCGGTGCATCACGCATCTATGTGGTTACCCATGATCGGGGCCTTAAAGTCGCGGCCTTTTACGCGATTGCCTCGGGTGCCTTGGCGGTCCGCGACGCAGCGGGCAAACTGCGTCGCAATATGCCTGATCCGATTCCGATGGCAATCTTGGGTCGTTTGGCAATTGACCAAAATTTTCAACGGCAAGGGCTTGGCCGTGGGCTCTTTCGCGACGCCGTGGTGCGCATCATGCGCGCGGCCGACGAGGTCGGCATTCGCGGTTTAATGGTGCATGCGATATCGGATGAGGCAGCAGCGTTTTATCTAGCGCTTGGATTGCAAGCAGCCCCTGAGGAGCCGCGTTTGTTTATGATCACACTGGAGGAGTTGCGTGCGGCGATGTGAAATCGAATCGGGTTAGCAAAGGTGATATTTTTTGCTGGTCGGCTCTCGTCTGAACAGGTTCTGCTTCGTCTTACAACCTCAAAATCCGGCACCGGCTCCCGGCTTCCTGCGGCGGCGCATTTGGCTTGCGGATCACGAGCGCTCCCGCTTCAGCGCAGACTCGGATCATGGATGAATCTTGCACGTCATACGGCGTGGCAATCGGAAGGCCATCCGGATCAAGCGTCAGGGCGGAGCGAAGATAATCCTGCCTTTTATCATTTTGGCGAACCGCGCACCCTAAAATCGCGGGTTCAGACGGGTCGCGTCCGGCCTCTGGGTCGCCTTGCAGCGCACGAATGAGTGGCATCAAGAACAATTTGGCACACACATAAGATGATACAGGATTGCCGGGCAGGCCGAGAATGGACATCCCGCCTAAGCTGCCATGGATCAACGGTTTACCCGGCCGCATGGCGATGCGCCAGAACCCGAGCTCCATGCCGCGACGGGTAAGCGCCGATTGGACAAGGTCATGATCGCCCACAGACGCGCCGCCGAGTGTTATGAGAATATCGGCCTCCTCCGTTTCCGCCGCGATGATGCCGCGTTCAAGCGCGAAGAAGCTGTCGCCAGCAATTCCTAATTGGATCGGGTGGCCACCGGCTTCCCGCACTAATGCTGCGACGGTTAAGTGGTTGGATGCGACAATCTGGTCGGGTCGTGCTGCTTCGCCCGGGCGAACCAATTCATCTCCCGTCGCAAGTATCGCCACTCGAGGGCGACGGAAAACGGCTACAGAGCCATGGTCCATCGCTGCAGCAAGCGCGAGGCTTCGCTCATTCAGTCGGTGACCAGTTGAAAGAAGCTGGGTGCCTAATGAAAAATCAAGCCCGATGGCGCGAACATGTTTGCCCATGCCTTCAGCGATTTCGACCGTGACGGTATCGCCTTCACGTTTCGCATGTTCTTGCAAAAGGACCGTATCGGCCCCTTCAGGAACCGGTGCGCCTGTAAAGATCCGCACGGCCTCTCTGGCCCCAACACGGCCGTTGAAACGATGGCCAGCGGCGGATTCGCCGATGACCTTTAGAGCCGCTCCGATTGTCGCGACGTCTGCCCCTCGCACCGCGAAGCCATCCATAGCGGACGCATTGAAAGGCGGCTGGGTGCGCTTTGACGCGAGCGGGGCAGCAAGGGTTCGTCCAGCGGCATCGTCAATGGCAATCGTCTCGACGCCGAGCGGCTTGGCAGGTTCCAAAACGCGGGCAAGCGCTTCTTCGACGCTAATCAGCGACATGCGCTTAGTCCTCCACGCGGAAATGGCCGGATTTTCCGCCCCGCTTTTCGAGCAATCGAATACCCTCAATGCGCATGCTGCGATCAGCAGCTTTCACCATGTCGTAAATCGTCAGGCACGCTACCGAGACGGCGGTAAGAGCCTCCATCTCAACGCCCGTCTGGCCTGAGAGTTTCGCCGTCGCTCGCACCTGAATACCCGGCAAAGCGTCATCAGGCTCCAATTCAACGGAGATTTTCGAAAGCATCAAGGGGTGGCAGAGGGGAATGAGTTCGTGCGTCTTTTTCGCAGCCATTATGCCGGCAATCCGAGCAACACCCAACACATCGCCCTTTTTGGCGTTGCCCGCTTTGATCAACGCCAAAGTCGCAGCTTCCATCACCACACGCCCTTCGGCGGTTGCTTCGCGTTCGGTTATGGCTTTTGTCGACACATCGACCATGGAGGCCGTGCCAGTCTCATCGATATGGGTGAGTTTGGTCATGCCTTGCTTCCAAAAAGGAGCGCTTTGGTTGCAGCCGCTACATCGGCCTGCCGCATAAGGCTTTCGCCAACCAGCAGCGTGTCAATCTTCGACCGAGCGAGCCGCAGCACGTCATCATGCGTAAA
>CANCAR010000118.1 GCA_947374125.1 Hyphomicrobiales bacterium
GTCAATCCGATCACCAAGGCAACACTCGCCACATGAACCTTGATCGGCACGCTCGCAGTCAGCAAAGGGGCAAACTGCATTGAAAAACCTCGCAATCAAGATGATCCTTAATCGCGAGGTTAACCAAAGGATACGCGGTGTAAATCAAAAACGAGCCTGTTGTAATAGCCGTCTGCACATCAGAGGGTTCAATCTCACGGTTTAAGCCGCGTGTGAGCTTGGCGCGATCAAGTACGCCCTCCCACATTGACCTAAAACGGAATATCGTCATCCATATCGCTACGGCCGCCGCCGGGGGCTGTCATTGCAGGGCGCGATCCGCTGCTGCTACCGCCGCCGCTATATCCCATCGAGCCACCATCATCCCCCATATCAGACGATCCACCGCCGGAGCGACCATCGAGCAAGGTCATTTCACCCCGGAAACGCTGCAATACGACCTCCGTCGCCGTCCGCTCAGCACCATTCTTGTCGGTAAATTTCCGCGTCTGGAGCGAGCCCTCCAAATAGACCTTGGAACCCTTCTTCACATATTGCTCGGCCACCTTGGCGAGGTTTTCATTGAAGATAACGATATTGTGCCATTCGGTCCGCTCTTTACGCTCGCCGGTGGCTTTATCGCGCCAGGTCTCTGACGTCGCGAGCGAGAAATTACATACCGGCTCGCCCGAGCCCATGCGCCGAATTTCAGGGTCGCGGCCAACATTGCCCACCAAAATGACCTTGTTTACGCTGCCTGCCATGTTCGCTCTCCCTCAATTCATCCCAAATTTAAGTGTGGACCATACCTCAAGCGGATTGAAAAACCCCTGTCGGTCTTGCGTTATCCACATAAGGTGCAAAAATGTTCACTTTATGTTCTCATCCAATCCGAATAGATTGCGTATGTCAACCTGACATTTTCGACAGGGCATGGCGCTTTGCCATCAGCCGCATTAGGTAAGTAGCTTAACCCGCAAACCGCGAAGGACCCAAAACGCAATGGCAAAGCTTGATGCGCTATTCGACAAGGCTGTGCCCACAACACGGGACTCGCGGGTGATTTCCATTCGCGGCGCGCGCGAACATAATCTTAAAAACGTCGATTTGGTGATCCCCAAAGATCGATTAGTCGTTTTTACGGGTCTTTCCGGCTCAGGCAAATCCTCGCTCGCCTTTGATACGATTTATGCCGAGGGGCAACGGCGTTACGTTGAAAGCCTTTCCGCATACGCACGGCAATTTTTAGAGATGATGCAGAAACCGGATGTCGACCAGATTGATGGGCTCTCACCTGCCATTTCGATTGAACAAAAGACAACCTCCAAAAACCCGCGTTCGACGGTCGCGACGGTTACCGAAATTTTCGACTATATGCGTCTGCTTTTCGCCCGTGCGGGTATCCCCTATTCGCCTGCGACTGGTTTGCCGATTGAGAGCCAAACGGTTCAACAAATGGTCGATCGGATCTTGGCGATGCCGGAGAAGACGCGCCTCTTCCTGTTGGCACCTGTCGTACGAGGCCGAAAGGGCGAATACCGCAAGGAACTGGCCGACTTTCAAAAGCGCGGTTTTCAGCGTGTTAAAATTGACGGTCAATACTATGAAATTCCTGACGCGCCGGTGCTCGATAAAAAGCTGAAACACGATATTGAAATTGTCGTTGATCGCATCGTGGTCCGTGCCGATATCGGGGCGCGGTTGGCCGAGAGCTTTGAGACAATCCTCGAACTGGCTGATGGTATCGCCGTCATTGAGTTTGCGGATGATAAGGATGAAAAGGGCGAACCAAAACGGGTTACCTTTTCTCAAAAATTCGCCTGCCCCGTGTCGGGCTTTACGATTCCAGAAATTGAGCCAAGGTTGTTCTCCTTCAACAATCCATTTGGAGCGTGCCCAGCGTGCGACGGTTTAGGCCATGAGATGCGGGTCGATCCGGCATTGATCGTGCCCGATGAGACGCTCACGTTAAAGGGTGGAGCCATCGCGCCTTGGGCAAAGTCAACATCGCCCTATTATGGCCAAACGCTTCAAGCCTTGGCCGCTCATTATGGGTTCAAGATGGCGCAGCGTTTCGCCGATTTATCTGAGAAAGCCCAAAATGCTATCTTGTTGGGCACCGGCGAGGAAGCGGTCCGTTTTTCCTATGATGACGGTGCGCGCTCCTATCAAGTCGTCAAGCCCTTTGAAGGCGTGGTTCCAAATCTCGAGCGACGCTGGAAAGAGACCGATAGCGATTGGGCGCGAGAAGAAATATCGCGATTTATGTCAGCCACCCCTTGCTCTACCTGCAAAGGATTTCGTTTGAAGCCAGAAGCTTTGGCGGTAAAGCTGAATGGCCATCACATCGCCAATGTAGCCGCCTATTCCGTACGCGAAGCACATCGGTGGTTTGGCGATTTACCAGAGCAAATGAGCGCGAAGCAGAACGAGATAGCAGGACGAATTTTAAAAGAAATTCGCGACCGTTTGACCTTTTTACTCGATGTGGGCCTCGATTATCTGACGCTTTCTCGAAATTCCGGCACGTTGTCGGGTGGCGAGAGCCAGCGTATTCGTCTGGCTTCCCAAATCGGTTCCGGCCTATCGGGTGTGCTCTATGTGCTCGATGAACCCTCCATCGGCCTGCATCAGCGCGACAATGAACGTCTGCTTGGGACATTGAAGCGCCTGCGCGATCTTGGCAACACCGTCATCGTAGTGGAACATGACGAAGATGCCATTTTGGAAGCCGATTGGGTTGTCGATGTCGGCCCGGGTGCCGGTATTCATGGTGGGCAAATTGTATCAGAAGGCCAACCAGCCGATATTTTGGCGGATCCAAACTCGCTCACTGGTCGATATCTCAAAGGCGAGCTTGGGGTTGGGATGCCAGAGAAGCGGCGGAAGCCCCAAAAAGGTCGAATGCTTCGACTGGTCGGTGCCAAAGGTAATAATCTGAAAGATGTAACGGCTGAGATTCCACTCGGCACCTTCACCTGCATTACCGGCGTCTCAGGCGGTGGTAAGTCGACGCTCGTGATCGATACGCTCTATCGAGCGGTGGCTCGACGCCTCAATGGTGCTTTTGAACAACCGGCGCCCTTTGATCGGATCGAAGGCTTAGAGCATCTGGATAAAGTGATCGATATTGATCAATCCCCAATCGGGCGGACCCCGCGTTCCAATCCTGCGACCTATACCGGAGCCTTTACGCCGATTAGGGAGTGGTTTGCTGGTTTACCGGAGGCCAAAGCTCGCGGATATCAGCCGGGTCGGTTTTCATTCAACGTCAAAGGTGGCCGATGCGAGGCGTGCCAAGGCGATGGCGTTATGAAAATCGAAATGCATTTTCTTCCCGATGTTTATGTTACCTGCGATGTGTGTCGCGGGAGGCGGTATGACCGGGAGACCTTGGAAGTCAAATTCCGCGACAAATCCATCGCTGACGTTCTCGATATGACGGTGGAGGAAGCCGCCATCTTGTTTAAAGCGGTCCCATCAATCCGGGACAAAATGGAGACGCTCGCGCGTGTTGGCCTCGATTATGTGAAAGTGGGGCAACAGGCCACAACCCTTTCGGGCGGCGAGGCACAGCGCGTTAAATTATCGAAGGAGCTTTCGCGCCGAGCGACTGGGCGGACGCTCTATATTCTCGATGAGCCAACGACGGGGCTTCATTTCCATGATGTTGCCAAACTGCTCGAGGTTCTCCACGAATTGGTGGATCAGGGCAATACGGTCGTTGTCATCGAACACAATCTCGAAGTAATCAAGACCGCCGATTGGATCATCGATATGGGCCCAGAAGGTGGCGATGGCGGTGGTGTGATTGTTGCCAAAGGCACGCCTGAGGATATCATCCGGTCTGGCGAAGGCCATACCGCGCGGTTTCTCAAAGATGTAATGACCCGTCGCCCTGTTGCAGCGCACAAATCCAAGCGGTCTGGAATTGCGGCTGAATAGTGTCAACTATGTGAAAAATGAATGACGTTAGTCATTAATTAACCTATCCATACCGAAATCGCATAGCTGAACCGATTTATTGGCTCTGGCGCGGTGCGCTTCCTCGACTTATATGCAGTGCAACAAATTCGTTCGACTAGCTCCCGCGCTGCCGTGTTGGCGGTCGATCTAGACTGCAAGAGGATAGGACCATGTTGACGATCTCTACACTGAAGAACAATTTCCGCCGCTGGGCACGAATCCGGAACACAATCCGTGAGCTGTCCTCATTGACGGACCGTGATCTGAACGATCTCGGCATTTCAAGGAGCGACATTCGGTTCGTTGCCAAACGTTCGGTCGCTCGCTGAATATAGAGTTTATATAGCGGGTTTACCCCTCCCCTTTTCCCGCGATATTGCTTGACGCCCGCCCCTCCCGGCGGGCGTTTTGTTGTTTAAGGGACTTGTCGATTGCTCATTCCCGGCTTTATGGTCCTGCGCATGAAACACAATATTCCAGTCCATATCATTGGCGGCGGCCTTGCTGGCTCGGAAGCGGCTTGGCAGCTCGCTTCAAGTGGCGTCGCGGTTGTCCTCCACGAAATGCGGCCCGTGCGCGGCACAGAAGCCCATAAGACCGATGGTCTCGCTGAACTAGTTTGTTCAAACTCTTTCCGTTCGGATGAGGCGACCACCAATGCAGTTGGTCTTTTGCACGCCGAGATGCGAAAACTCGGATCGCTCATTATGAAGGCGGCGGATGCAAACCAAGTTCCAGCTGGTGGTGCATTGGCGGTGGATCGGGATGGCTTTTCAAACAGTGTAACTGAGGCTCTTAACGCTCACCCGTTGATTACCCTTCAACGAGAAGAAGTTGTGGGCTTACCGCCTGAAGCCTGGGGAAGGGTCATCGTCGCAACAGGCCCCCTCACCTCGCCTTCATTAGCCGAAGCGGTTCGTGGTGTTGCGGGTGAAAAACAGTTGGCTTTTTTTGATGCCATCGCTCCCATTGTCCACGCCGAGACCATCGATATGGACATAGCCTGGTATCAATCCCGCTACGATAAAGTCGGGCCCGGCGGCAACGGTGCTGACTATATTAATTGTCCGATGGATCGCGAACAGTACGAGGCGTTTGTTGATGCGTTGCTGACAGGCGAAAAGAGCGACTTTAAGGAATGGGAAGGCACCCCCTATTTCGACGGTTGTTTACCCATCGAAATCATGGCCGAGCGCGGCCGCGAGACGTTGCGCCATGGCCCCATGAAACCCGTTGGCCTCACCAACCCGCGTAATCCGACCGTTAAAGCGTATGCGATTGTTCAACTCAGGCAGGATAATGCCTTGGCAACGCTCTATAATATTGTCGGCTTCCAGACCAAGCTGAAATATGCCGAGCAAGCCAAAGTGCTCCGGATGATCCCTGGGCTTCAGAATGCCGAATTTGCGCGCCTCGGCGGCTTGCACCGCAATACCTACCTGAATTCTCCGAACCTGCTCGATTCGACACTGCAGCTAAAGGCCATGCCCCGTTTGCGGTTTGCGGGCCAAATCACCGGTTGCGAAGGCTATGTAGAGAGTGCAGCGATTGGACTGGCAGCAGGACGGTTTACCGCCGCCGAGCAGCTTGGCCGGGACCTCCCAATCTTTCCAGTCACAACAGCTTTGGGGGCGCTGATCAACCACATTACCGGCGGCCATATCGAGACCATAGACGCCGGACCTCCTTCATTCCAGCCGATGAATGTGAATTTCGGCCTCTTTCCGCCGATTGCTTTTGAAAAGACAGATACAAACGGCAAACGTCTCAAAGGGCCAGAAAAGTCAGCGGCACGCAAAAGGGCTCTAACCACACGTGCGGCTTCTGATCTCGATGAATGGATCAAAGCCTACTCGGCTTGAAGTTAAATTTTACCGGTCTTTGCTGCCCGCCAAAACCGATAAATTACTGCTAGCCGAGACGGCTCCAATTGGGTCTCAAAGGCTCGATAGCTGCTGTTTTCCATAGCCTTAAGCATGGGCATTTGAGATGTAAGCGATAAAAATGCCGATTTAAGATAATCCGGCCCCTGCGCTAAAAATCGCCGCGAGGTAGTCAAATGGTCGCGTGCCATCTGGCGTAGATCGGCAAGCACTTCGTCCAGCGCCGCGGTTCCAATTCTCGCGCGATAATCCTCTGGCAAATACGAGTGCCGAGCGAGAAGATCCTGCGGTAGATACAGTTGACCTCGCATCGCATGCCGCGGTAAAGCCACCAAAAGATTGGTAATTCCCTGCGCAACGCCGGCATGTCCAGCGCTATCAGCGGGGCCGACATCTCGACCATCGGCAAGAATGAGACTGGAAAGACGATAAATCGCCGAATTGGTTTCGCCACAATAGGCTTCCAAATCCCTGATACTTGGCATTGGATCATCATAGAGATCAAAAACACGAGCATCGATCAGGTGTATAAAAGACGGCGTAGGTAAACGATACCGGCGAATAGCTACCAAAAGGGGACCTGCCACGGGGTGAGCCATAGCCTCGGCTTCGCGACCGCCCGTTAACGCCTCCCGCCACCATTGCAAACGGATCTCGCCGATCATCGGTTCGGAAACAACGTCCCGCGTGCGCGATATCTCATAATGGAAAGCATATAGGGCAGCGAGTGAATGACGATGCTCTTCCGGCGAGAAGAGACACATGTAATAGCGCTCGGGATCGCCTCTCTTTAGCGTCTCAAGACATGATGGGATGCCAGCTTCGATCGACACGGTCAATCAATCGCCAGCAGAGCCGCGGCAACACGGCGGCCTTCATTGAGCAACACATTATAGGTGCGCGCGGCAGCCGTCGTTGTCATCGGGTCACAACCGATCTTCGCATCCCGGAGACGCCAGCGGAGTGCTTCGTCAATGAACGCCGGATCCTTACCTGTTCCGATCAAGAGGAGATCTATCGCATCGGACCCTGCAAAAATTTGCACGAACGACGAAACCGTCAAATCGCCCACGGTACGAGCCTGCCAAGCCAAAATTCCGGACGGCAAAATCAGGATCGATCCTTTGTGTGACATCTCGGCAAATCTAAACCCGCCATTGCCAACGGCGTCGAGGAGATGGCGCCCCGGTACGAACCCTTGGATAAGGGCTCCGCTCATTTTAATTTTGTCGCCGGTTCAGCATCAGGTGCCATCGTCTCAGTGGCCTCAGCCGCGATACGAGCACCAAGATAGATGAGCACAGGCGCCGCGATAAAGATGGAGGAATAGGTACCGATCACCACACCAAAGATCATGGCGTATGAGAAGCTCTTGATCACGGCTCCACCGAAGAAAACCAGCGCCAAAAGCGCCAAAGATGTCGTAACCGACGTCATAACCGTGCGCGAAAGCGTCGTGTTAATCGAAAGATCCAGCAGTTGCGCAATGGGTAATTTCTTGAATTTGCGGAGCAATTCACGAATCCGGTCGAAGACAACGACCGTATCGTTCAAGGAGTAGCCTACAATCGTCAAAATGGCCGCAATCGAGGTCATATTGAATTCGATTTGGGTTATGGCGAAAAAACCCAACGTTAGAACGAGATCATGCAGCGTTGCGATGACGGCACCAACCGCAAATTGCCACTCAAACCGGAACCATAGATAGACGAGAACAGCCAAAATCGACAAAACGACGCCCAAAATACCAGATTGCACCAATTCGCCCGACACACGCGGACCAACAACCTCAACCCGGCGGAATTCATAGTCCTTGCCGAATGCGCCACGGACCCGCTCAACAACCGCCTGCTGGCCTTTCTCGCCGCCGGGTTGTAAACCAAATCGGAGCGATACTTCGCCCTGATTGCCGAATTCCTGCACTTCCACATCGCCAACGGCTAAGTCAGCTGTTGCCGTCCTAACCGCTGCAATATCGGCCTTGCCGGACATTGCTTTCATCTCGATCAGCGTACCACCTGTAAAATCGATCCCGAAATTCAGGCCGATCATCAAAAAGGCGACGACGGAGACAACTGACAACAACGCAGAAACCGGAAAGCTGATGCTACGGAAATTCATAAAGCCGAATTTGGTATCGTCTGGAACGATCCTGAGAAGTTTCATCAGACCAATCTCCTCAGAAGGGCAAATGCTGTGGACGCGAACGCGTGTACCAAAGCGCGATCATCATACGCGTCATGGTGACCGCT
>CANCAR010000119.1 GCA_947374125.1 Hyphomicrobiales bacterium
GAGATCTTCCGCCAACCCGCCTAGATCGACGCCCGCCAACTCCATGAGCGTGGGTAAAAGATCGAGTGTGGAGGTCGGCGTCGAAACGCTGCGAGGCTTAAATCGCTCTGGCGCGTGTATCATCAGCGGAACGCGCGCCGAGCCCTCAAAAAAGCTCATTTTGAACCAAAGCCCGCGCTCACCCAGCATATCACCATGGTCAGAGGTAAAGACAATGATCGTGTTTTGATCCAAACGGCAGTCTTTCAGTGTTTGGAGGATCTCGCCGATTTTATCATCGAGATAGGATATATTGGCAGCATAAGCCCGGCGGCTATCGGCCACCATTTCGGGCGTTAACGCATATTGCCGCCAATCCGACATATCGAACAGTCGCTTGGAATGAACATCCTGCTCGGCATAGGGAATTTCTGGCACCGTCAAACCCGGCAACGACCCTTCCGGATAAAGATCCCAATATTTCTTCCGCGCCACATACGGATCATGCGGGTGAGTGAAGCTCACCGTCAGGCAGAACGGCCGATCCGCCTCGCGGCGCGCATATTGATAAAGCCGAAGCTTGGCGTGGTAGGCCACTTCATCATCATATTCGAGTTGGTTGGTGATCTCAGCCGTGCCCGCATTCGTGACCGAACCGAGATTATGATACCACCAATCAATCCGCTCATCGGGCTTGGTCCAGTCCGGCGTCCAGCCGAAATCAGCAGGGTAAATGTCGGTGGTTAATCGCTCCTCAAATCCGTGCAGCTGGTCAGGACCCACAAAATGCATCTTGCCCGATAAGGCCGTACGGTAGCCCGCGCGCCGCAAATGATGCGCAAAGGTCGGGATCGAGGACTGAAACTCAGCCGCATTATCGTACACACCCGTGCGCGACGGCAATTGGCCTGACATAAAGCTCGCGCGCGAAGGTGCGCAAAGCGGGCTCGGGCAATAGGTCGTCGTAAACCTGACACTCTCATCGGCAAGGTGGCGCAAAACGGGCGTCTTTAGGAACGGGGCCGGCCCATCTGGAAACCAGGTGCCATTCAACTGATCGACCATAATAATGAGAAGATTAGGCTTTGACATGATGTAGGCCTTAACCGATCAAAAAAACGCACCGCGGATCAGGCCAGCCTTCTGCCACAGAGCTAGCCCTTCTGCCACCCATGTTCGACCTGTAAAGGCCTAAAACGCGCCACAATCCGCGGTAACATTTCTGGTTAGGCTTGCGCATCTCCCTTAAGCCTCGCATGATGCGTTTGAAGTTCGGTTTTATTTGTCTCGTAGGCCTTCTCCGTGAGTGTTTCATCCCTTTCAAAATCGTCGACCACCGCGCTGGAATGGCCGACGCTTGCGCTTATCGGTGTGATCTATGGCGGTTGGTTGGCGTTGACCTGGTTCGCTCATGCTGTGCCATGGTGGGTCGTTTCGATCATCGGCGCGATACTCATCGCTTGGCACTCCTCGCTGCAGCATGAATTGATCCATGGGCACCCGACGCAATGGCGCACGGTTAACCGCGTTTTAGCCTTCCCACCGCTATCGCTCTGGTTGCCGTTCGAGCTTTATCGCCGCGCGCATCTTGTCCATCACCGTGACGAGCGCCTGACCGATCCGTTAGACGATCCCGAATCCTATTATTGGACCAATGAACATTGGGAAGGGCTTGGTCCGATTGGCCAAGGTCTTGTCCGATTCCAAACGACGTTGCTGGGACGAATCGTTATCGGCCCAGCTTGGAACATTGGCCGCTTTCTCAAGCAAGAGGCGGCTCTCGTGTTTGGCCCAAGACACGCCAATATCCGCGTTTGGGCCAATCATCTTTTAGGATGTGCGGTTATTCTTTTCTGGGTGCATAGCGTTTGCGGCATCTCCATCTGGTTTTATCTCTTTGGGATTGTCTATCCCGGCACCTCGCTGCTTCTGATCCGCTCCTTCGCCGAACATCGCGCGGCCAATGGCGTTTTCGAGCGCACGGCGATTGTCGAAAATGCACCATTTTTTGGGCTCCTCTTTCTCTATAACAACCTTCACGCCGCCCATCACGAAGAACCCATGATGCCTTGGTACGCTATTCCCGCTTGGTATCGCGCCAATCGGGAGCGTCTCGTCCGAGAAAACAACGGCCTCGTCTATAATGGTTATTGGGATGTCGCGCGGCGCTTTTTCTGGGTGAGCCATGATCGCCCGCAGCACCCCTCGGATCGAGCACCCTTCGCCGATAGCACCTTAAAATGACGGTCCGCCTCGTCGGATTGCCCATGTATGATTTTCCCGAAATCCGGGATGCAAGCAATGCCTTCTGGACGTTACTGGCCAATGAGCTCCGAAATCGGGGGCTTACGGATGTCCCAGACGAACTTGAACGCCCTCAAAATTTGCCACAATTTTGGGCCGATCCCGCTCTGTTATTCGGTCAAGCCTGCGGTTATCCGCTATCGATTGGCCTGTGCGGCGATGCGCAACTGGTAGCAACACCTGTTTATACGGCCAAAGGATGTGAGGGGCCGACCTATGGCAGCGTGCTGATTGTGCCTGCGGCCTCAAACCTTAAGGCACTCCGTGAAACACGCGGGATGATCTGCGCGATCAATATGCGCGACAGCAATACGGGCATGAACCTACTTCGGTCAGCCATCGCCGATCAGGGCGGCAAAGCGCCATTTTTCTCGACCGTCATCGAAACGGGTTCGCATCGCCAAAGCCTCTTAAAGGTAGCGTGTGGTGAGGCACAACTTGCCGCTATTGATTGCGTTAGCTTTTCCCATTTTTCCAGAATTGAGCCCGGAGTAACAGCGAACGTCAGAATCATCGGCGAAACCGCCAAAACCCCCGGGCTGCCCTTCATCACAGCCAAGCAAACGCCCGTAGCCGTGGTCCTTATGCTGCGTGATGCACTAACGGCGATTATCCGCAAAACGCCACGCGCACCGTGTCTGGATGTTCTGATGCTGGAAGATATCGCGGTTTTGCCCCGCTCGGCCTATGCGTTGGTCATGGATCTCGAGAAAAATGCAGCCGCTCAATCCTATCCCGTCTTGGCATAAAAAAACGCGGCCGGAGAGCCGACCGCGTTTGAGTTGGGGAGGAAAAAGGGGAGAGACGGAGGCCTCACCCCGATCAAAATCAACGCATATCGGTGATCTTGGTAACGGTATCGACCGTTGTCTGCAGGACACGGGCATTGCCGTTATACACCTGCTGGGCGCGGATCATTTCCATAAGCTCGGATGTAATGTCGACATTCGCCTGTTCCAGAGCGCCAGACATGATGTTACCTGCCTTAGGAGCGCCTGCTGGCGTAATCGTATGACCACCACTATCACCGGTCTCGACGAAACGGTTGCCGCCGACATCTTTCAGCGCACCCTCATTCGAGAAATTGGCGATGGCCAGGAAGCCCATCGTGTAGATCGCGCCGTTCGAATAGGTCGCCATCGCCTCACCTTTTGGTGAAATCGAAAGGCCTTGCATCAATACCGGATCGGTACTGCCCTTTACCGCCTCGACAGCACTACCGGAAGCAGGCTTCCTATTGGTAAATTTTGGTTGCACCAACGGCGCATCGCCTTCGGAAATTGCATACGTCATTGTGATCTTATCGCCGCCGACGACAACGTTTCTTGCCGGAAATGCGGATTGCAACGCCGCCTGAATTCTGTTGGCGATCGTAACAGCCGTATCACCCGCCGCCACATTGATCGAAACACCAGCAACATTGATTGTCGCATCTGCGGCTGCAGCGCTCATCGGCCCAATTTCAGAGATCTTCGGGGAATAATTGCCCGCCTGTGTTTCGAGCGAAGTTGTCGGAAGCGCAGGGTCTGACCCCGAAAGGGTGATCGGAGCAACCAAGCCTTCGGTATTAGCAAATTGTAGGACCAGTTTGTTGGCAACTAAAGTATCTGCCGTTACCGAACGACCGGCAAAGGTAGGGGCGCTGGTCGGATTAGACAAAAAGGCCTGAATGGTATCGGCATAGTTTTCGCCGTCTGCAACAGGGATCGTCAGTGTCGTTGAACCATCGGTAAGAACTACATCAACCGACGCACCCGTCGTATTGGTAGGAGCGGCGCTGAAATCCATGGTTTGGATCTCGGCGACCTGCTGGAATGGATTCTTCGTCGAAACCGTAGGCGAAGAGGCTACAGGCGTTTCAACTGAAATCGGGTTCACATCGCCTTCCGACGCATCATAGACGATCTGAACTTGCGACATTTCGCCAGTACCGACGACCGTTACCGTCCGTTTAGCAAAACCTGCATCTACCGAAAGGGCACTTTGAACTTTTGCCGCCATTTGGGCCGTCGTATCGCCAGTTGTGATGCTAACGGCAACGCCGCCAACCAAAACGGACCCCGTCGCCGTTGCCGGACCTTTAAGGGAAAGCAATTGCTTTTCCTGGCCCGCGATCGAACCATCTGGCAATGTCTGACCATTGAAATATTGCGGGTTGATCTGCATCGACATTTTCGATGATGCGAGGTCAGGTATCATGATCGCGACGCCATTGGCATCCAATTTCCCGGAATTTGCCGCTTGATAGCCAATGACCTGGTTCCCCCCGGGATCGACCATGAAGCCTTGCGAGTCGAGGCCAAAATTGCCTGCGCGGGTATAGGAGAACGTATCACCCGTGGTTGCTGGATCGCGCACCACGAAGAAGCCACGGCCATCAATGGCCATATCAGTCACGCGGCCCGTGGTTTTAAGCGCGCCGGCCGTTGTGTCTCGCGTGATGGCGGTTGTAAGAACGCCGCTACCAATCGACGTCTTAGGGTTTGCTGCTGGATCATTCGAGAACACATCGCCGAAGCTCGCAAACGAGCGCTTAAAGCCAACCGTATTGGCGTTCGACATATTGTTCGATGTGACATCCATGGTTTTCTGGGCGGCGTTCAAACCAGCCATTGTTACCGAGAGCATGAGATCCTCCGTTAAATCTGTTTCGGACCAATCTCAGCAAGTCTCGTGCCAGTCGTTACGCAATCATCCATTGGGGCCCAAAAAAAAATGACTTCGAAATAAAGCTAAAATGTTTTGCGCTATGGCCGTTCTACAAGCTGACAGCAGAAAAGGAACACGATCATGTTGCACCAGAACGCTTTGAGAGCCTACGAGCAGGTCGAACAGGACTTCCTTGTAGAAGGCGCAAGCCGCCATCGTCTGGTTGAAATCCTTTTCACCGAATTGATTGGCTCAATTGACCGTGCGCTGCTCGCCATCGCGGTTGACGATACCTCAGCCCGCTCAGCCGGCGTCAGCAAGGCTTTGACCATCGTTTATTCCTTAAGCTCCAGCCTCGATTTCGAACGCGGCGGTTCGGTTGCAACCTCGTTGGGCGATCTCTACGAGTGGGCACGCCACCAGCTTTTGGCCGTCAATAAGGACCGTCCGACGGAGCGTCTTAACGCCGTTCGCCTCGCGATGTCTGAGATTTCGGAAGCGTGGTCGTCCATCGCTGGCAAAGTAGCTTAAGGCTTAATCGGGCCTACCAATGGCGAATTTGCGCATTTTTTCAATGAGCGTTGTTCGCTGAATACCGAGTAGTCGAGCGGCTGCGGACACAGAACCATCCGAATCGGCGAGTGCGATCTGAATAAAATCAATCTCAAGCGCCGAGATGTGATCCTTAAGGTTAAAGCCAACTTCTGAAGCCAGCAGACCCCGGATATAAGCGTTCCGGTCCCCGCTCAAATCCGGACCATTGCCGCGGGCCGTGTCCGTCTCAGCCGCGTCAATGATGGCCTCGTCGGCAACAAATTCGGCCAATGCATCCCATATCGCGTCCTGTTCCTCGGCAACCTCGCGTGGCTTGCCGGGATAGAGCAAGTGCGACATCAGCTCGGCTTCGATCTTGCGATCTTCGTAAAGTGCCCCCGCGCGTTCAAGAACATTACGCAATTCGCGGACATTGCCGGGCCAGTCATAGGATTTAAGAACGTCAATCGCGCCGTCGGTAAGTGCCGGAGCTTTCGGGAAGCCCTGCGCCTCAAACCGCTTGATAATAAAACCGACCAAGGTCGGGATATCCTCAAGCCGTTCGCGTAAGGGCGGCAACAGGATCGGAAATACATTGATCCGATAAAACAAATCCTCGCGGAATTTTTGCTCGTCGATCAATTGACGAAGATCGCGATGGGTCGCGCAAACAAAGCGCACATCAACCGACATCGGCTTTGAGCCACCCACGCGGGTAAAGGTGCGCTCTTCAATCATCCTGAGTAGCTTTACCTGCATCTCAAGCGGCATATCGCCGATCTCATCAAGGAACAGTGTGCCGCCTGCGGAGAGTTCTAGCAGACCCGCGCGCTCGCGCGCCGCTCCTGTAAACGCGCCCTTCTCATAGCCAAACAACTCGCTCTCTAGAAGATCCCGTGGAATAGCGCCGCAATTGACCGGAACAAACGGCCCGGTCGCACGCTTCGATTGAAGATGGATAGAACGCGCGACAATTTCCTTGCCGCTACCGGAGGGACCTTGAATAAAGACCGTTGAGCCAAGTGGCGCAATTTTTGCGACCATCTCCGACACAAAACGCATGCCTGCACTCGGCAAATCCAGAAATCGAGAAAAATCCTGGCCAGACACGCTTTACCCTCACTCACACAACTGCACTGTCGACTTTTTGACTAATCCTCAAACTTTAACAAGTGTTATTACGGATGGGCCCTTTCTAATTCGTTGCCAAACGTGATTTCTGACACAGATTTCCGTCGTTTTTCGATTATTTGATATAAAAATTAAAAAAATTTTAACCCTTATTTTATCAATTTTAACAATAACTTAATTAAATTGATTGGCTTGCTTGAGAAGCTTTCTAGGGGTCCGCAAAGAAAACTTGGCAAGATCGTTGCTTTCATAGTCTCCGAACGGGACAGCCCCGAAGGAGTGACCAATGAATACGGTTCTTTGCATCAACGACAACCTCGCCGACGCCGAAGCATGGACGACCCATCTGCATATGCGCGGTTACGAGACGGTGTCAGTCGACCTCAAGTCGCTGGCCACGCTTAAAAGCGATGGTTGGACGCGGACGGGGCTTTTCCTGTCGCAGGATGCCGCTAAAGCGCTTGCAACCGACGCAGCAGGCCTCGCCGGATGGTGCCGCAAGCTTAAGGCCGACCGGATTGTGGTTGTCGATAAGCCAGGCGACACCTTCTCTCTAAAGGGGGAGTTCAACGGCTCGGTACTTCGTTTGGCCCCTTCCAAGACGGGCTGGCGTTATGCTGCGGAAGTAGCAGCCCGGTTCCTAGACGCCGATCAGAACGTCGCGGCTGGCGATCCGCAGACCTTTAATCTCCTCCGCCTTGCCCGCCGTGTGGCCATGAGCGATGTCACCGTCATGCTTGTTGGTCCAACGGGCACCGGTAAAGAGGTTATTTCGAAATTCCTCCACAATGCATCGAAGCGCAGCCGTGAGGCCTTCATTGCTGTTAATTGTGCAGCGGTCCCCGATACCATGCTCGAAGCCCTTCTGTTCGGCTATGAGAAGGGCGCTTTCACCGGCGCGCATACGCCAAACAAGGGTATCTTCCGCGCGGCAGACGGGGGCACTTTGCTCCTCGACGAAGTGTCCGAAATGGCACCCCATCTTCAAGCCAAATTCCTACGCGTGTTGCAGGAAAAAGAAGTGACCCCACTGGGTGGCTCAAAGGCTGTGCCAATTGATGTCCGCGTCATTGCAACCTCGAACCGCTATATGATGGAAGAGGTTAAGGCCGGTCGCTTCCGCGAGGATCTTTATTATCGCTTGAACGTGTTTCCATTAGCGACGCAGGCCCTTGCTGAGCGCCCTGGTGATATTTTGCCCATCGCAATTTTGTTGCTCTCGAAACATACTGGCGGCTTTCAGAACATTCCTGAACTTTCGGATGAAGCGATTGAAAAATTAGAAGCTTATGCTTGGCCGGGCAACGTTCGCGAGCTGGAAAATGTGCTTCAGCGCGCGCTCGTTCTGTCCGGCGGTGCCGTGGTCGAGCCAGAGCATCTGATGATCGAGATGCCAGAAACCGGTGCCCGTCTGATCGATTTCGAGCCCCGCCAGAAACGTCATGCGGTTGCGGTTTAAGCAGTTCAGCACTTT
>CANCAR010000120.1 GCA_947374125.1 Hyphomicrobiales bacterium
GGGCCGCACGATTGCTGAGAACATGGCGTCGGTGAAGTGGAATCCCGATCAGGATGTCGTAAGGGCTGCCAATACCCCGATCACGCCAACGGGTGGTGTTGTCGGTTTGAAGGGCAATCTTGCTCCCGATGGAGCGATTGTGAAGGTTGCAGGCATGCCGCTCGATAAGCAGGTCTTCACCGGTCCTGCACGGGTGTTTGATAATGAAGAATTATGCTTTGAGGCTGTTCGCTTGAAGCAGTACAAGGAAGGCGACGTGTTGGTCATTCGCTATGAAGGACCGCGTGGCGGACCCGGCATGCGCGAGATGCTTTCAACAACGGCAGCGCTTTATGGCCAAGGTATGGGTGATAAGGTGGCGTTGATCACCGATGGCCGCTTCTCGGGCGCGACGCGCGGTTTCTGTGTGGGCCATGTGGGCCCTGAGGCCGCGATTGGCGGGCCTATCGCTTTACTTCGTGATGGCGACATGATTCACCTCGACGCGATCAAGGGTATCCTCTCGGTCGATCTTTCCGATGAGGAACTTGCTCGCCGTAAAAAAGACTGGATTCCGCGCGAAACTGAATATGGTTCAGGCGCGATCTGGAAATACGCTCAGACAGTAGGGTCTGCGCGGGCCGGCGCTGTGACCCAACCGGGCGGCAAGGGTGAAAAATTCGTCTATGCGGATATCTGACGCATTCCATTGCGTTTTTGCGCGAGCCATGCCGACATTTTTGTCGGCGTGGCTGTGCATTAGCGTAGCCTATGCGTTAGACGGCCCATCGAATGATGGCGGTAATTCGTCAAAACACGATCAACGCTCGGCATCGAGCGGCGCTCAGGGTTTGAATCTGACCCATAGCGAAGACGGCCTCGATACGGTGGAAGGGACGACAAAGGAGACCTCCACCAAAGAGCAGGCTGGCAAACCAACCCCTTCTTCTGATTCAACGACGGGCGCTCCGGATACGGGTCAACAGGTACTTGATGTAGCGGGTGCGCCGCTGAAAGCGATTGGGTCCGTGGTCGACTCGACGCGAGAGGCCATTCGTGCCTATTTGGCAGGCAACAAAGCGGATGCGCTCAAATCGCTTTCTGCGGCTGCTGATCAGGGCCACGCGCCCGCACAATGGAAATTGGCGCGGATGTATGCCGAGGGCGACGGCGTTCCGCGCGATGATATCCGGGCGTTTGAGAATTTCTCCCAAGTTTGCGATAGGCATGCCGATGAGGCACCGGATTCAACCACCGCTCCTTTTGTATCCTCGGCGTTTGTAGCGCTTGGCTCCTACTATCTGAACGGCATTCCGAATAGCGCGGTAAAACCAAATCCTGCTCGGGCGCGCGAAATGTTCGCCTATTCGGCGAGCTATTTTGGCGATCCCGAAGCGCAGTTCGTTCTGGCCCGCCTCTATCTCGATGGCATTGGCGGTGCGAAAGATGCCCGCCAAGCTCTGCGTTGGCTCAATTTATCGGCTGAGAAAGGCCATCGTCTGGCCCAGGCTGAATTGGGAAAGTTGCTATTTAGTGGTGAGGCTGGACCCAAACAGAGGGCGCGCGGTTTGATGTGGCTGAAATTAGCCAGCGAGACGGCCGATCCCGCGAGCGAAGCTTGGATCATCGAGACGAATAAAGCGGCGCTCTCACAAGCCTCCGACACCGATCTTCTGGCCGCCAACGCCTATTGGTTGCAGCATAGCCGTATTGCCAAATAGGAATAGGATTTGATGTTCGATCAGAGATCGAGATCAATCCGAACGGGTACGTGATCGGATGGCTTTTCCCACCCTCGAACATGTGAATCGATAGCTGTGGCTCTAAGCCGGTCCGCCGCCGGTGGCGATAGCAACAAATGGTCGATCCGAATGCCATTGTTCTTTTGCCAAGCACCGGCTTGATAGTCCCAGAAACTGTAGATCCCCGATTGGTTGTTCGTTGCGCGCACCGCATCGGTTAGACCGAGATTGATGAGCTCTCGCCACTTTGCGCGCGATTCAGGTTGGAAGAGGGCGTCATTTGTCCATTGCAGTGGATTCTCGGCATCGATGGGCATAGGGATAATGTTGTAATCGCCCGCCAATACAAACGCCTCCTCTTGATCAAGCAGAGTGCGGCTACGCACCAACAACCGATCCAGAAAGCCAAGTTTGTAGGGAAATTTATCAGTGCCCAACGGATTGCCGTTTGGCGCATAGATCGACGCCACCCGGATGGCACCGATTTTGGTGGAGAAAACGCCCTCAATATAACGCGATTGTTCGTCGCTGTCGTCGCCGGGCAGGCCGCGGTTTACCTCGTCAAAGCGGTATTTGGATAAAAGCGCCACGCCATTAAACGTCTTTTGGCCCAAAATCTCCACATTGTAGCCGAGAGCCTCGACTTCCAATCGTGGAAAGGTATCGTCTTGGCATTTGAGCTCCTGCAGGCAGACAATATCGGGCGAGGCTTCCGTCAGCCATGCCACGAGATGGTCGATGCGTTGGCGGACGGAATTGACGTTCCAAGTTGCGATGCGCATCGGTGGAGCTCTCTGTTAAAAATCGGATCATCACAACAAATGTAGGCGGTTGCGATGCTTTGCGCCAGTCCAGTTGCGTTGGCCCAATCTACGGCATCATGCGATAGCGCTTGACTTATTCTGCCCGCTTGTGTCTCACGGGCGCCGGTCGTAAGCGTTCGACAAGGGGAAACTTTCGATGAGCATCGCACTTACATTTCCTGGGCAGGGTAGCCAAACGGTTGGCATGGGCAAAATGTTCGGCGATCAGTTTGCCGAGGCGCGCGCTGTGTTTGCCGAGGTGGATGATGCACTCGGGCAGAAATTATCCCATGTCATGTTTGACGGGCCTGAAGACGAATTGACGCTTACAGCTAATGCGCAACCGGCGCTGATGGCGGTTAGCATGGCGGTTTTGCGCGTGTTGCAACACGAAGCAGGCCTTGATCTTAAAAAGCATGTGGCATTTGTGGCGGGGCATTCGCTCGGCGAATATTCCGCTCTGGCTGCTGCGGGTAGTCTAACTGTTGCCGATACAGCGCGCCTGCTGCGGATCCGTGGTAATGCGATGCAGGCTGCAGTTGCTCCCGGTGTTGGGGCCATGGCGGCGCTGATCGGGCTTGATTTCGCAACTGCTGATGCTGTTGCGAGCGAGGCGGCTGAGGGCGATGTCTGCCAAGCAGCGAACGATAATGGTGGCGGGCAGGTGGTCGTTTCTGGCTCCAAGGCTGCCGTTGAGCGAGCGGTTGAATTGGCTAAAGCGCGAGGCGCAAAGCGTGCCGTAATGCTGTCGGTATCGGCACCCTTCCATTGCGCCTTAATGCAACCGGCAGCGGACGCGATGGCTGCCGCGCTTTCGGACGTAAAGTTGATTGCACCTTCGGTTCCGCTCGTGGGTAATGTTTCAGCAATTGGCGGGTCGGATCCAGATGAGATTAGAGCGGCCTTGGTGCGCCAGGTGACAGGAACGGTTCGCTGGCGTGAGAGCGTCGAATGGATGGCATCGAAAGGCGTGACGCGCTTTGTCGAGGTTGGAACAGGTAAGGTTTTGACTGGATTGGTGAAGCGTATCGCTACAGAAGCGGAAGGCATGGCGGTTAATTCGCCCGATGATGTTGCAGTGTTTCGTCCCTTGATTGGCCAATAAACGGAGAAGCCTATTATGTTTGATTTGACAGGCCAATGTGCTCTTGTAACGGGTGCTACCGGTGGAATTGGTGGCTCGATTGCGAGGCTTTTCCATCATATGGGCGCAAAAGTCGCAATTTCGGGCACGCGTCGTGAAGCACTTGATGTGTTGGCTGCCGAACTCGGTGATCGTGTTTTTGTTTGTCCTGCCAACCTTTCTGATGCGGCCTCGGTCGAGGCGCTGGTGCCCGCAGCCGAAGAGGCGATGGGTGGGTTCGATATTCTCGTTAACAATGCGGGGATCACGCGGGATAATCTTTTCGTTCGCATGAAGGACGAGGAGTGGGCCGATGTGATGCGCGTCAATCTAGAGGCGACGTTTCGGCTCTCACGCGCATCTGCCAAAACGATGATGCGGAAACGTTATGGTCGGATTATCTCGATAACCTCGGTAATCGGGACAACGGGCAATCCGGGACAGGCCAATTATGCAGCCGCAAAGGCCGCCATTGTGGGCATGTCGAAGTCGCTGGCATTTGAGGTGGCGACCCGCAACATTACGGTCAATTGCTTGGCACCGGGCTTTATTGAAACGCCAATGACGGACGTTCTGAATGAGAAGCAGCGCGAGGCAACCTTGCAAAAAGTTCCGATGGGGCGTTTGGGGACTTCATCCGAAATTGCAGCTGCTGCTTTATATCTTGCCAGCAAAGAGGCGGGATATGTTACGGGGCAAACCCTGCATGTTAACGGTGGTTTGGCAATGATTTGAGTGTGTTATAAGTTTTGTTTTGTAAAGCACTTTAGGGCGCGTGAGTTCTCGCAATAGACAGTTAATTATGCTAACGAAGATCGGAGTTTGGCAATCAGGGCTTGACGCGGCGTTGCCCGCAGCGTTTGAACCTAATAGGATTAGGCGTGCCTTTAGAACGTTTGCCTTTATTTGAGAAACAGAGCTGGTTCGTCCAGTCGGTATGAATTATGAACCTGCGGAAAGTCTCTCGATAGAGCTATTCCGCCAGATAGAAGACAGTGAGGACAGAATATGAGCGACATTGCAGCCCGCGTGAAAAAGATCGTGATCGAGCATCTCGGCGTTGAAGCCGATAAGGTTGTGGACACGGCGAATTTCATTGACGACCTCGGCGCAGACAGCCTCGATACGGTTGAACTGGTGATGGCGTTCGAGGAAGAGTTCAGCGTTGAAATTCCAGACGATGCGGCCGAGACGATTCGCACGGTTGGTGACGCAGTCAGCTTCATCACCAAAAAATCCGCCTGATTCCATTAGGATATCAGACATCCTCCTTTTCCAAGATATCGAGGTCACACCATGCGGCGTGTCGTCGTTACGGGTATGGGCATGGTTTCCCCTCTGGGAAACGGTGTAGAAACGTCTTGGTCAAGGCTTAACGCCGGCCATAACGGTGCCGTTAAAGTTAGTCGGTTCGACGTGTCGGATCTCGCATCAAAAATTGCATGCGAGGTACCGCGCGGCGACGGCAGTGATGGCACGTTCAATCCAGACGATTGGATGGACCGCAAGGACCAGCGGAAAGTCGACGAGTTTATCTTGTTCGGCATGACTGCGGCGACTCAGGCTTTGGCTGATTCAGGCTGGGTGCCTTCAACCGAGGATGAACGCTATCGTACCGGTGTGATGGTTGGCTCGGGTATTGGCGGGATCGGAACAATCTACGAGACATCGGTTACCCTTTTTGAAAAGGGTCCTCGCCGGGTTTCGCCGTTTTTTATTCCGAGTGCGATCATCAATTTGGCATCGGGCTGGATTTCAATCCGTCATGGGTTGAAGGGTCCTAACCATTCGGTGGTCACGGCCTGTTCAACGGGTGCACACGCCATTGGCGATGCGTCGCGGCTGATTATGCTGGGCGATGCGGATGTGATGGTTGCGGGTGGGACGGAATCGCCGGTTAACCGGCTATCGCTTGCAGGCTTTGCTGCCTGCCGCGCGCTCTCTTCTGGCTTTAACGACGATCCAACACGCGCATCGCGTCCTTATGACAAAGATCGTGATGGCTTTGTGATGGGTGAGGGAGCGGGTGTCGTCGTTTTGGAAGAACTCGAGCACGCCAAAGCGCGTGGCGCGAAGATATATGCCGAGATCATCGGGTATGGTATGTCGGGCGACGCCCACCATATCACCTCACCGGCCGAGGATGGCGATGGCGCCTATCGGTGCATGATGGCGGCTTTAAAGCGTGCGGGTCTTCAGGCGCATGATTTAGATTATATCAATGCGCATGGCACCTCGACGCCGCTTGGCGATGAGATTGAACTGCGCGCTGTTGAGCGTCTGCTCGGGAATGATACGGGCCAAGTGTCGATGTCATCGACGAAATCGGCAACGGGACATTTACTTGGAGCGGCTGGGGCGATTGAGGCGATTTTCTCGGTTCTAGCCATCCGCGATCAGATTGTTCCGCCAACGCTCAATCTTGATAATCCCTCGGTTGAAACCTCTATCGACCTTGTTCCGCATAAGCCACGGGAAAGAAAGGTTAAGGTTGCCTTATCGAATTCGTTCGGGTTTGGCGGAACAAATGCGTCGCTCATTTTTCGCAAATACGAGTGATGATGCGGTGACCGCGTTGGGTCGAAGCGCTAGAGGCATGTGCCGCCTCTCAACGGAAAGAACGGCATGATGGCGGAAGAACACGGCGAAGTATCACCTCCGGAGCCTCCGCAGCGGCCTAAGCCGCGTGGATTGCTCCGTGGTATGGTGCTGAAAAGCCCGGCTGCTGCAATCCACCCCGAAGCTGTTCCCGTGCCGCCCGAGGCCACGCGTGTTGAACGGCCAGAGCGTCCGATTACAAATTTTTTGAGTGGGCTTTTATCTATTCTCGTGATCGTGATGTTCGCTCTAGCGGCGATGATTGTGTTTGCACAGCGGCAAATCACTGGTCCGGGCCCGCTTGAGGCCGATAAAATTGCCATCGTGCGGGGAAGTACGGCCGACGTGGTGGATCAACTCGAGCGCGAGGGAATCACTGATAAAGGTTTTCTTTTGACGCTCTATTGGCAGTTCACGGGAAAAGGCTCGCAGATCAAAGGCGGCGAATATGTCTTCCGTAAAGAAGCAAGCCTTGAGCAGATTACGGAAACCTTGGTGGAAGGAAAATCAATTCTTCACCAAGTGACTCTTCCCGAAGGAAGAACGTCAGATGACATTGTTGAAATTCTCCGCAACGATTTGAATTTGGCGGGTGACGTCAAGGTGATCCCAAAAGAAGGTACGCTTTTACCGGAAACCTATAAGTTCGCTCGCGGTATGTCGCGCAATCAATTGCTGGATCTGATGGCACAAGATCAGGCCAAGCTGATTCGTGAAATTTGGGCCAAGCGTTCGCCCGATCTTCCATTATCCAGCCCGCAGGAATTAGTCACGCTGGCCTCGATTGTTGAGAAGGAAACGGGCAAGGCGGATGAGCGGCCAAGGGTTGCGGCTGTTTTCTTCAATCGATTAAAGGCTAAAATGCCGCTGCAATCGGATCCTACTGTGATTTATGGTTTGATTGGCGGAAAAGGCTCGCTTGGTCGCGGTATTCTCAAAACGGAATTGCAACAGCCTTCGCCCTATAACACCTATATCATTCCAGGCTTACCCGCCGGACCAATTACGAATCCGGGCCGTGCGGCATTGGAAGCGGTTGCTAACCCTTCTCAGACGCGCGAGCTTTATTTTGTTGCCGATGGTACTGGCGGGCATGTCTTCGCCGAAACGCTTGAGCAACATCAGAGAAATGTTGCCAAATGGCGCGTTATTGAAGGCGAAAAGGCAACGGAACCGGTGCCAACGGCGGCGACACCTAAGCCTATTGTGGAAACAGATCCTGGAGATCCAGCGCCGGCTTTGAAGACCCAGCAACCGGTTCAGGCCACTCCAGCAAAGCCAAAGGCGGCCAAGCCTCCTGCAAAGAAGAAGCCGATTGGCGATGGGGTTGCGGATTAGCACTGGCTTAGACTTTTTTTGTTTTTATCTGATGTGGCTTGATATCCCACCCAAATTCGCGCGATAGGTTGGGGTGTTGATACGGAATGGGGTGACGGAGAGGAATGATAGCGCACCTAGCAAATGAAACCGTCAGCCGCCGTGGCCTGATGTTCGTGCTGTCTTCGCCTTCGGGTGCTGGAAAGACAACACTTACCCGGCTTTTACGAGAACAGGAACCCAGTCTCACTTTGTCCGTATCGGTCACGACCCGTGGCCGTAGGCCGAGCGAGGTGGAAGGTGTCCACTATCACTTTATCGCGGAAGCAGATTTTCATGCGATGCAGGCACGCGGAGATTTACTCGAATGGGCCGAAGTGCATGGCAACCATTATGGGTCGCCGCGCCGCGAGGTAGAGCGGGCGCTTGAGGCGGGTCAGGATATTTTATTCGATATCGACTACCA
>CANCAR010000121.1 GCA_947374125.1 Hyphomicrobiales bacterium
ACAATCGAAAAGGCCTTAAGAACCATTATGGCCAAAATTCTCGTCATTCGCCTCGGTGCGTTCGGAGATGTGCTTCAATCCGAGGGGGCGTTTCATGATATCCGTCTGGCGCACCCTCATGACGACATCACGGTACTGACCACCAAGCCCTACCGCCGGATTTTCGAGCGCTGTCCTTGGGTTGACCGCATCATGATTGATCCCCGCGCACCCCGTCATCACGTCTTGGCTTTACTAAGGCTCAGGCGGCAGCTTCAGCAGGAGCGTTTTGATCGCATTTACGATATGCAGAACTCAAGCCGAACCCTGATGTACCGCCATTGGCTTGACGCTGAATGGAGCCAGAAGGACGAAGCCTACAATCTGGCAAAGGCCCGTCAACAGGGGCGTTCGCTGGCAATCCTCGAACGTATCGAACTGCAATTGAACCAAGCAGGCCTTACAACCCCGCACACCCTTCATCCCGATGTGAGTTGGATGGCGGATAATGTGGCTGACCTGATGGCAATCAACCAGCTTGAAGATGGGTTTGTGCTCTTGATCGCCGGTAGCTCCACCCGCCACCCGCAGAAGCGCTGGCCCCATTACGGCAGGCTTGCTCAATTGTTGATGGATCAGGGAACGCGCGTTGTAACAGCCCCTGGCCCGGACGAGATGGACCTATGCCACTCGCTGCCCTGCCCTTTGATCTTGGATAAGGGCGCTCCGGTTTCCTTCAATCGCCTTGCGGGGCTTATTCAAAAGGCTGGCCTTGTCATCGGTAACGACACTGGCCCCACCCATTTGGCAGCCTATCTCGGCGCAAAGGGGCTAGCGCTTTTCGGTCCCCACACCAGCGCACGCGCAACAGGGCTGGACTCATTTCTTGATATTATCGAGGTGAAGGACTTGGCCATGCTGTCACCGGAAACCGTCTTCGAACGCACTGCCACCTTGATTGGGACGTCTCAGAAGCCGTGATAGGATTTCTCTTCGATGATGCTGGCCTCGCAGAGAAGATTGATCTTCTTCTTCAGCTCGGCCCGCTTGTCATTCTGGATGTAGACGGACCTTGCCAGCTCGATAAAGACCGGTCCGAATTCCTTGGCTGCCTCACACGCGCGAATATCGTCTTCAATTACCCAAAGTCCCTCGTTGACTACCTTAAGTTCAGCCTCGAACACCTCTAGGCCCGGATATAATTCCACCAAACGTTGCCGCGCGGGGCTAAGCGCTTCGATCTCACGGCGAATATTGGCGAGTTTGGCTGGGTCGGAAATCCGCTCCGTTTTAATGACCAATATCGTTATCTTGTCGATCAGCTCACCTGCGCCAACCTCGACAAGGATTGCAGACGATGAAGACGTTTTTGGCATGGTAGACTCAATTCGCAAGAGGGCTTTACCCCTCACTTCTGTTTGTGCCGCCGAAGATAGTCAAGCACCGTCGAGTAGCGCCGAATGGCCTCAATGATCGACCTTACCTCACCAATAAGCCTATCGCGCCATTCGCCTGGACGGACGAATCCACTCCATGGCGTGTCCTTCAAAGCCGCGGAATAATACGCCCGATAGGGCCGATGCAGGCCAATCGAGGCTGGCTCCCAAGGCTTGCGCCCCTTACCACCACCCGTAAAATGAACAATCCGAGGTTTTAAATCGAGCCGAGCGTGGAAGGGTGCAATAAAATTAAACCCAACCGGCAACCTCACCCATTTATTTTCGCCTGCGAAATTTAACGCATCTTGATCAAGAAACCGGAATTTGGTTTTGGCGATGGCATCACGTGCTTTTCCAAACAGGTTTCGTTCGAGACATATTTTCCAATTAAACAGGATCACACCCGCATTGAAATAATGGCCAAAGGACAGTCCAAGGCTTTCCATTCGCTTGATATTGTTCGGGATTTCTTTAACGAGATCAGGCACGCCCGCCATCGCATTGTCACCCAGATCCATGGTGAAGAGCGGGCTGATATCATCCACCACCAACACATCGCTATCGAGATAGAGCACGCGGTCCAACTCGCTGCCCAAGAAACCATCGAGTCCAAGCCGAAGCGTCGTCGCACCGTAATTGGTCACGGCAGCGTCTAATTTGTCCGCATCGAGAAAAATCGTCCGGAACCGAATCTTATGTTTCGTTTCAAACACCGAAATCGCAGCCTTATCCTCATCACGCAAATCGCGGGCTATGATGATAAGTTCAACATCAACACCCTTAAGATGCTCGCTTGCCGAAAGAAGCGCACAGCAAGCACCAGCAATCATATTCCGGTCGCAACAGGCGACGATGACGTTTCTGGAGGACATTTAACCTATAAACTCCCAAAAAGTGCTGCCAAAGTTCGAAAATAGCCCGATACGGATATCCATTTATAGGCTCTTTTTAATCTGCAAACACTCCTTCGTACACTGCGAACGACCGCATTCTTTTCAAAACTTTACGGCTGTTTTTATTGCCAGCGGCCGGAGTTCAGACTATGCAGCAATCATAATTATTCAAATAAGCGGCCCCTACGGCAACCTTTGGACAGATAAACCATGACCACTACGTTAAGCCAGATGTCGACGGCTGACAGACTAAACCTCGCAACCGTCGGTCTGCTTCCGCTTCTCGCGCTGATTGGCAATGCGATTGCCGATATTGCCTTGGTGCTGGTGGTTATCGTCTTTTTGGGCACGTCAGGCGCTGCCATCAAGGGCTATACCCGCTCTTGGTTATTGCGGCTGTCCTTCGCCTTTTGGATTTGGATTTTGATCTGCTCTGCCGTTTCGCAATTTCCAGCCCATTCTTTTCAAGATAGCCTGCCCTGGATCCGCTTTCCACTCTACGCCTTTGCACTGTCGATTATTCTTTTGCAGGGTGATGGCAGGCACCTCAAGATTTTCATTGCGGCTTGTATCATTGGGACGTTGATTGAATTTGGGTTTTTGATTTCTGAATATTACGTATTCCGCCATGGCGGCATGCGGTTGTTTGGAACTTTTCAAAAACTAATGCCGGGCTGGTATATGATAACCTTCGGCCTAATTGCAGTGTTGTGGCTATTTAATCGTTTGAAGACACATCCTTTCAATCGCTTGGAATGGCTTGGCACAGGGCTGTTCTTCGCCGCATCAAGCTATGGCCTACTCATTACGGGCGAACTGATGAGTACCACCCTATTTCTGACAACAATCGTACTTTACTTTTTGGTTATCAAAAATCCGAATCCGAAGCGCATCGCTCTCATCTTAACCGGGCTTACCATATTTTTGGCCGTATTTGCGATCGTAGTGTGGACCGAAAATGATATTCGCGAACGAGTGTTCGCCGCAGTAACCCACCGTCTACCTTGGCTTTCAACGAGCGATTATGGACCTCCGTTTCGAGCGGGATACTTTTCCGCTCTTCTCAATCCGCTCTTTGGGGTTGGGCCAAAGAATACCTTCGCCTATTGCATGATGTTAAACGACCAAGGCATAATGGACGGTTTGTTGCATGTCAAAGACTGCCCTTGGCACCCCCATAATCTTTATCTCCAAATTGCGGCTGAAAGCGGGTTTATCGGGCTTCTGCTGTTTGCTGTTCTTGCGCTTTATATCGTTGGACAATCGGTGCTTCATTTCGTACGAAGTAAAACCGGAATCAATCTGGCAATCATTATTGCGCCGCTGCTGCTTTTTCCACTCCAGACCTACTCACAAGCCTTCGGACAATCGAGAAATTTCTATCTATGGACGATGATAGGGTTTGTGCTGTTCGTGATCCGGTCGCAGCGTCGTGAAAGGGGCGGCGATGAACGCCTCTGACGGCTCCTCCAACGCCCGAGATATCGTCTTCGCTGGTAAAACACCTTTTATTGTCACGGGTTTCTTCACGCCTGACTATTTTACGCTCGCGGATGCCCTCTCGAACAATCTTATGACGCAGGGAATAGCCCACCATCTCTATGCCCGCACCAAAAGCGCGGGCCAATGGGGTCATCAGACGCTACAAAAGCCGAGCGTCTTACAAGATGCGCGGCGCGACTATCCTGATCAACCCCTAATTCTGATGGATGTTGACTGCCGGGTTCGTGGCGATATCTCCGCAATGCTTCATTCGGTTGGCGACATCGCCGTGCCAATGGGGCGCAAGCCCATGAAAAATGGCACCGCACTAAAGCCGGGAACGCGCGTCGTACTCGTTCGTCCGACGGCGCAAACGGACGCCTTTTTGGCGCTTTGGGACGAAAAATGCCGGTTGGATATTAAGCCGGTAGAAAACGACGAGATTCGGCTGCAAATGGCGATGGAAGATAGCGCCGGACGCTTTGCAATAGCAACGCTCCCCACCCCCTATACCGGCATGGAAATCCGCAAAGCGACAGACGCCGACATGATCGTGCACGACAGTGCACGGGATGAAGCGCGTTTCCTGGGCACGTTCCGGAAGGATTTGAAGCATGGATTCCGGCGGCTTCGGAATGTTCTGCATCGTTCGCTGACCGGACGGGATTACAAATCCCAAAACCGCCATTAGAGCGGGATGTGACTTGTTTGATAAACATCTTGCTCTAAAGGCTTTGTTTTAGCATGGCTTTATCACAAAACCGGTATCCACTTTTGTGCGCCATGCTCTAAGATAGAATCATCGACCATGGCGTAGCGTTCTAGGCAGTTCAAACAGGTGTTCCCTCATGTCCAAAAAAGTCCTCGTCACCGGCGGCGCCGGTTTTCTCGGTTCTCATTTGTGCGAGCGTTTGTTGGCTGAGGGCAACGACGTGCTGTGCGTCGACAATTACTTCACAGGCAGTAAGGATAATATTCTCCATTTGATGGCGAACCCTAAATTTGAACTGATGCGGCACGACGTGACATTTCCGCTCTATGTCGAGGTCGATGAGATTTATAATCTCGCCTGCCCCGCCTCACCGGTGCATTACCAGTTCGATCCCGTGCAAACGACCAAGACGAGCGTACATGGCGCGATAAATATGCTCGGCCTCGCCAAGCGTGTTAAAGCCCGCATTTTGCAGGCCTCAACCAGCGAAGTGTATGGCGACCCTGAAATCCACCCCCAAACGGAAGAATATTGGGGCAAAGTGAACCCGATCGGTATTCGCAGCTGCTATGACGAAGGCAAACGCTGCGCCGAGACACTGTTTTTTGATTACTGGCGGCAACATGCGCTTGAGATCAAGGTGGTTCGCATCTTCAACACCTATGGTCCGCGTATGCATCCGAATGATGGGCGGGTGGTAAGCAATTTCATTGTTCAAGCTTTGAAGGGTGAGAACATCACCATTTATGGCGATGGCCAACAGACCCGTAGCTTTTGCTATGTCGATGACCTCGTTGACGCGATGATCAGAATGATGGCCAGCCGCACCGATTTTACCGGCCCGGTAAACATCGGCAATCCTGGCGAGTTTTCGATGCTCGAACTGGCGCAAAAGGTGATCGCCTTGACGGGTTCGAAAAGCCAACTGATTTTCAAGCCACTGCCCCAAGACGACCCGCGGCAACGCCGCCCCGATATCAGCCTCGCTAAAAGAGAATTGGCATGGGAACCATCGATCCAGCTTGAAGAAGGTCTCAAAAAGACGATCTCTTATTTCACGAACAAGATTTAAGGCCGCACTTCATGGAGCAGCCCGCGCTCAATGCTGTTCTTCTCAATTTGCCCCGCTCCGCCAAGCGGCTCGTTGTGCTTGTCGTAGACGCGAGCCTCTGCGTGCTTGCGCTGTGGCTCGCCCTTTATCTCCGGCTCGGCGAATTTGTGTATCTCAATCAACAGAATGCACTTGCAATTGTTGCATCTCTTGGCCTAGCGCTTCCTATTTTTCTCTTAAATGGACTTTATCGAGCCATTTTTCGCTATTCGGGCTGGCCGGCTTTGATGACGGTGGCCAAATCGGTCATTATCTATGGCGTCATCTATGCGTCGATTTTCACCGCCATTGGCGTGGCGGGCACACCGCGCACCGTTGGCATCATTCAGCCTATCCTCCTTTTCCTTCTGATCGGCGCATCGCGTGGGCTCGCTTATTACTGGCTTGGCGGCGAATATCGGCGGCGGGTTGGCGGCAACGAGAAAGAGCGTGTTCTCGTCTATGGTGCGGGTTCAGCGGGTCGGCAGATCGCAGCGGCCTTAGTGGGCAACCGGGAGATGAAAATTGTCGGCTTTCTTGACGACGACGCCAGATTAGCCGGACAGGTGCTCAATGGCTTGACCATTTATCCGGCAGCTAAAATGATCGAGCAGTCGCTGATCCTCAAGGTAACCACCATTCTGCTGGCCATTCCCTCGGCAAACCAAAAGCGACGGCACGAGATCATCGAACGGATCAGAGAAGCAAAGCTTTTGGTACGGACGCTTCCCAGCATCACGGAAATTGCGCAGGGAAAAGTCTCTATCAACGATATCAAAGAACTCGAGATCGATGACCTTCTTGGAAGATCTCCGGTAGAACCCGACATCGCCCTCTTAAAACAAACAATAACAGCTAAAACAGTTCTCATTACAGGGGCAGGCGGCTCGATCGGCAGCGAACTTTGCCGCCAAATCATCCGCCTTGAGCCTCATCAAATCGTCCTCGTCGATCATTCCGAGTTTGCCCTCTACCAGATTTACGAGGAACTTCTCGCCATTCAGGAAAAAAACAATCTAGGCGTTGGTCGGATCGTGGCAGCGCTGGGATCCGTGCGCGATCAGGCGTTTGTTTCGCAAACCCTGAAAAGCTGGAATCCAGACACGGTTTATCATGCGGCAGCCTATAAACACGTGCCTCTGGTTGAAGAAAACAGTGTTGAGGGCATTCGAAACAACGTCTTGGGGACTAAAATAATGGCGGAAGCTGCCATTGAAATGGGAGCAAAAAACTTTGTGCTGATCAGCACAGATAAGGCCGTTCGACCGACCAACGTCATGGGTGCGAGCAAAAGAATAGCCGAGCTCCTCCTACAGGCTTTATCGGCCGAGCAAACGAGAACTTGCCTATCGATGGTCCGCTTTGGCAATGTTTTGGGATCTTCAGGGTCCGTGGTACCCAAATTTCGTCAACAAATCGCCGATGGCGGACCTGTCAGCGTTACGCACCCTGATGTTACCCGCTATTTCATGACCATTCCCGAAGCGGCCCAATTGGTCATTCAATCGGCGGCCATGGCAAAAGGGGGCGAGGTTTTTCTGCTCGATATGGGTGAACCGATACGGATTGCCGATCTCGCTCGCCGAATGATTGAACTATCCGGCCTCACCGTCAGAGACGACAAAAACGAGGATGGTGATATTGATATCAGTTTCACGGGATTACGACCTGGCGAAAAGCTCTATGAGGAACTCCTTCTCGGTACCAATCCGACGCCAACGACCCATCCTCGAATCATGAAGGGCGAGGAACGCGCAATATCGACAGCAGAAGTTGAAGAGGTATTGCAAAAAATCGAAGGCTTTATCGCAGATAAAAATCTGAATGTGCTAAGGGACTTTGTGATAGGATTAGCTCAAGACTGAACCATGAGATGCACGCCTTGCGATTACGATGTTGCCCTTCGAATAATATCGCTGATGGTTTGGTAATTTATAGTGGAGTTTGTTTGAAAATGGTAGTTGAAAGAAAAACGATTTGTTTTGTATTAAGCTCCCCGTTTACATTAAACGTTTTTTTAATTAATCATTTAAACTCATTAATAAAATATTTTAATATAGTAATATGCATAAATTTAAATTCTTATAATTTAGATAAGAGAATTGATAAAAATATTAAAATAATTAATTTTAATATTAATCGAAAAATATCTATATTTAAAGATATATTTTCGTTATTTGAACTATATAAAATTTTTAAAATTCAAAAAATTGATTCTGTTCATTGTATAACACCAAAAGCTGTTCTTTTAGGCTGCTTAGTTTCTTTTTATATGGGAGTTCCAATTCGAATTATAAGTTTTTCTGGGCAAGTTTGGGCGACAAAGACAGGCCTTGGTCGATTTTTACTGAAATGGATCGACCGGTTAGCCGTAACATTAGCAACAGATTACATCTCGG
>CANCAR010000122.1 GCA_947374125.1 Hyphomicrobiales bacterium
GGTGAATGTTCACCTGATCCCGGCCAAGGGGATGACACTGCCGTTTATCTCCTACGGTGGCTCCTCGCTGATTTCGCTTGGCCTTGGCATGGGATTTCTGTTGGCGGTGACCCGTAAGCGTCCGCGTGCCGATTATGTCGACCGCTTTCGGGCGGAGGATGATGAATGAGCAATCCTCGCCCTTGGCGCATTTTATTGGCGGCGGGTGGAACCGGCGGGCATTTGTTTCCCGCCGAGTCGCTCGCCGTTGAGCTTGTGCGACAAGGGATTGATGTTCATCTGGCAACGGACAAGCGCGGCATGGCCTATGGCGGGGCGTTTCCGGCAACCGAGCGGCATGCCATCCGGGCGGGTACGCCTTCCGGTAAGTCACCTCTGGCGTTGATCAAGGCGCTTATTGCGTTGGGCGTTGGGCTTTTTCAATCGCTTCGGTTGGTTCATCGGTTGAAGCCCGATGCGGTGGTAGGCTTTGGCGGTTACCCTTCCGTTCCGCCGGTTCTTGCGGGCTGGTTGCTCGGTGTTCCGGCTTTGGTGCATGAGCAAAATGGCGTGCTGGGCAGGGCCAATCGTTTTTTAGCGCCGCGTGCCAAAGCGATCGGGACGGGATTTTCTGACGTGAAAGGCGTTGCCGCCTCGTTTAAGAATCGCGTCCATCTTGTGGGTAATCCGGTTCGCCCGATGGTGATTGAGGCTGCGCGCTATGATTTCGAAGCGGTTGAGGTGGATGGCCCGATTCGTCTTTTGATTACTGGCGGTAGCCAAGGGGCGCGGGTGATGAGCGAGGTGGTGCCGAAGGCGCTGGGTATGCTTCCCGCCCGATTGAAAAGCCGGTTGGTGATCGTCCACCAAGCGCGCGGCGACGATCTGGCAACCGCTGAAAAACTTTATACCGAGGCGGGTTTGAAAGCCGATATCCGCGCGTTTTTCGATGATTTGCCGATGCAGATTGCTCATGCGCATCTGGTGATTGGCCGCGCCGGAGCCTCAACCGTTGCCGAACTTGCCGTGATTGGAAGGGCTTCGATTTTGGTGCCGCTGCCCGGTTCGCTCGATCAGGATCAGGCGGCGAATGCCGAGAGCTTGGGACGGATTGGGGCGGCAACCGTTATTCGGCAAGGTGATTTTAAGCCTCAATCGCTCGCTTCCTTGCTCGAAAGCCTGTTTGATCATCCAACCCATTTGACCGACTCAAGCCGTGCGGCCAAAAGCGCGGGTATTCCCGACGCCGCATCACGGTTTACCAATCTTGTTGTCGCGGTTGCGGGGGCTGATGCGAAGGGGAGTGTCTCGCCATGAAGCTGCCAACCGAATTGGGCGCCATTCATTTTGTCGGCATTGGCGGCATTGGCATGTCGGGCATTGCCGAAGTGCTGCACAATCTGGGCTATACGGTTCAGGGTTCGGACGCATCCGATAGCGCGAATGTGAAGCGGCTCCGCGACAAGGGCATTGTCGTTCACATTGGCCATCAAGCGAGCAATCTCGGAGACGCGGAAGTCGTTGTTGTTTCGACCGCGATCCGCCGGGATAATCCCGAGCTGATGGCAGCGCGCGAGCGGCGGCTGCCCGTCGTACGGCGGGCTGAAATGCTTGCAGAATTAATGCGGCTTAAAACCTGCGTGGCGATTGCTGGCACGCATGGCAAGACGACGACGACCTCGCTGGTGGCGACGCTTCTGGTGGCGGGTCAGTTTGACCCTACCGTGATCAATGGCGGCATTATCAACGCCTATGGCACCAATGCACGCCTTGGGGATGGCGAATGGATGGTGGTGGAGGCGGATGAATCCGACGGCACCTTCCTAAAATTACCCGCTGATGTGGCGGTTGTAACCAATATCGACCCTGAGCATTTGGATCATTTCAAAACCTTTGACGCGATCAAAGAGGCGTTTCGCGCCTTTATTGAAAATCTGCCCTTTTACGGCTTTGCGGTGATGTGCCTTGATCATCCGACCGTCCAGGAATTGGTCGGCAAAATTGAAGACCGCCGCGTCATCACCTATGGCCAAAACCCGCAGGCCGATGTGCGGCTCGGCAAGGTTGCTTTAGCTGGTGGACGCTCGCGCTTTTCGGTTTCGATCCGCGACCGTAAATCGCGGGAAGTGACGGTGATCCATGATTTGGCACTTCCCATGCCGGGGCATCACAATGCGTTGAATGCGACCGCGGCGATCGCGGTGGCTTATCATTTGGGTATGGCACCGGACGCGATCCGCGAGGCACTTTTGGGATTTGGCGGTGTTAAGCGTCGGTTCACCAAGACAGGGGAATGGAACGGGGCCGAGATTTTTGATGATTACGGCCACCATCCGGTTGAGATTTCGGCGGTGTTGAAAGCGGCGCGGGCGTCAACATCAGCAAAGGTGATCGCGATTGTGCAACCGCATCGCTATACCCGGCTATCCTCGCTGTTTGACCAATTCTCCACCTGTTTTAACGATGCCGATTGCGTGATTGTCGCCGATACCTATGCCGCTGGCGAAGCGCCGATTGCAGGGGCCGACCGGGATTCGCTGGTGATGGGGATCAAGGCGCATGGCCACCGGCATGTGGTGGCGCTGCCGGATTCGTCCGCGCTTGCAGGGATTGTGCACGGGATTGCGGCACCGGGTGATTACGTTGTGTTTTTAGGCGCGGGCAACATCACGCAATGGGCCTATGCGCTGCCGGGTGAACTTGCGGCGCTCGACGGGGCGAAGGCGTGAACAGACTTGCCCATCTTCCGCTTCCGCGTTTGAAGGGCGAGGTGGCGCGTGATGCCTCGCTTGCGCTTTATTCGTGGTTTCGCGTCGGGGGCAAGGCTGATCTCCTGTTCAAGCCAGAGGACGAGGCGGATTTGGCGGCGTTTCTGATCGCGCTTCCTTCCGACATTCCGCTTTTCATAATTGGTCTTGGCTCTAATCTCTTGGTGCGGGATGGGGGTTTTCGCGGCGCTGCGGTTAAGCTCGGCAGAGGATTTCAATCGATTTCCGTGGAGCAGGACTACACGATCCGAGCTGGCGCCGGCGCTGCCGATGTGAAAGTTGCCCGAATGGCGGCTGAAGCGGGCATTGCAGGGCTCGCTTTCTTGCGCGGTATTCCAGGCACGATAGGCGGGGCGTTGCGGATGAATGGCGGCGCCTATGGCGGTGAAACGCGCGATGTTTTGATCTCCGCGCGTGGGCTTGATCGAGCCGGAAGGGTGCACGCATTTGATCAGGCTAAGATGGGTTTTTCTTACCGGCATTGCGCCGTGGCCGAGGATGTTATTTTTACCGAAGCCCTGTTTCAGGGACGGCCGGGTGATTCGAGTGCAATCCTTGAGGAGATGAACGCGATCACCGAGGCGCGTTCGGCAACGCAGCCGGTGAATACGCGCACGGGCGGTTCAACCTTTCGTAATCCCGATGGGGCAAAAGCCTGGGAATTGGTGGATCGCGCGGGCCTACGCGGGTTTCGCATCGGCGGGGCGGAAGTCTCGCCGCTGCACACGAATTTTCTCGTGGCCCATGAAGGGGCGACCGCTGCCGATATTGAGGCGTTGGGCGAGGAAATACGCCGCCGGGTGTTCGAGCAATCGGGCATTCAACTGGAATGGGAAATCAAAAGGGTAGGTGAGCCATGAGCGCGAAAAAACATGTGGCCGTGCTGATGGGCGGGCTTTCGGCAGAACGGATTGTTAGCCTCCATACGGGTGGGGGGTGTGCGGCAGCGCTGGAAGGTGAGGGGTATAAGGTTACCCGCGTTGATGTTGGTCGTGATCTCGCCGAAACGCTGGCTTGGTTGAAGCCCGATGTCGTGTTCAACGCGCTGCATGGCCGTTTTGGCGAGGATGGCATTGTGCAGGGCATTTTAGAGATGATGCGGATCCCTTACACGCATTCCGGCGTGCTCGCCTCAGCGCTCGCGATGCAGAAGGACCGGGCGAAGGCCGTGATGAAAGCCGCAGGCGTACCAGTGGCCGAGGGCATTACCATTAGCCGGTTTGAAGCCGCTAAGCGCCACGTCATGCCGCCGCCCTATGTGGTCAAACCCGTGAGCGAAGGATCGTCTGTGGGGGTGATCATTGTCCGCGAAGACCGCACGCATCCACCGCAGGAATTGGCGCGTCCTGATTGGGCGTTTGGCGAATCAGTTTTGGTCGAACGCTACATCCCCGGGCGTGAATTAACCTGTGCCGTGATGGACAATAAGCCCTTGGGGGTGATCGAGATTCAGCCTGCGACCGGCGTTTTCTACGACTTTGACGCGAAATATGCCAAAGGTGGATCTATTCACGTTTTGCCAGCAAAAATTTTACCAAATATTTACCATCTTGTTCAAAAACTGACGTTAACGGCACATCAATCTCTTGGCTGTCGTGGCGTAAGCCGCGCGGACTTCCGGTACGACGACACGCCCAACGGTACGGGCGAGGTTATCTGCCTCGAAGTTAATACCCAGCCAGGGATGACGGAAACGTCGCTTGTGCCTGAATTGGCTGCCCATGCGGGCATTAGTTTTGGCGGGTTAGTACGATGGATGGTAGAGGACGCGACCTGCGATCGTTGAGAGGGGCTACGGCCCTTGCTCCGTCGCGCTACGTCTATCGCGCGCCTGTGTCCTCCTCGCCGCTTTTTCAAAAATCCAAGATGGTGTGGACGGCAACGATGGTCTTCCTCATTGGGCTCGCGCAACGGGCTCCAAAGGGGTTTGGATCGTCCATCACGGTAGCTTTGTTTATTGGTACGGCGGCGTTCGGTTTGCATCGGGGCGGTCATCTTGATGCGTTTGTGTCGGTTTATGGCGATCCACGCAGTGTGATCGCGCGCATGGTGGGTTTTGATATCCGCTCGGTGACGATTTCAGGCCTCTCAGGTCTTAATGAGCAAGAAGTCTTGACCGCAGCAGCCATTACGCCCGCCGAGTCGCTGGCGTTTTTAGACATTGATGATGTTCGTAAGCGTTTGCTTGATATGCCGATGGTTCGTGACGTTGCGGTTAGGAAATTTTATCCGAATGCCCTTTCTATCGGCATTGTCGAGAATAAGCCTTATGGCGTCTGGCAATTAGAGGGTGAGCTGTCGATTCTAGGCGTCGACGGGCGTGTGATTGGCCCGCTCAACGATGCGTCCTATGCGTCTCTGCCTCTTGTTGTTGGTCAGGGCGCGGGAGCGCGGATTGGCGATTTTGTTGCGCTTTTGGACGCTCAGCCCGATTTAAAGCCGTTGATCCGGGCCGGAATTTGGGTTGGTGATCGCCGTTGGACGCTTAAGCTGTTTAACGGTTTTGACGTGTATCTGCCCGAAGATCATCCTGCCGATGCGATGGCTCGGTTCGCCGTTATGGTGCGCGACCATAAGGTTCTTGATAAGGATCTTGTCTCGGTAGATTTGCGCCAATCGGATCGGGTTGTTCTGCGTCTGACCGAGGCTGCAGCGACGGCGCGGGTCGAACTATTAAAAGCGCGTGCGAAGGCTAAGGGAGGCCCGGCATGAGCTGGCAGGGTCCTAGTCTTACTCCTCGCATGAAGCCGATCTCGCCTAAGCGCGGGGCGGTTATTTCAGTGCTGGATGTAGGGACCAGTAAGGTTGTTTGCTTGGTTGCCGAATTGCTTCCGGTATCAGGTAGCGAGGCCCTGCGTGGGCGCAGCCACAAAGCGCGCGTGATTGGTATCGGGCACCAGCGTTCACGCGGGATCAAGGGTGGTTCGGTCGTTGATCTTGAGGCGGCCGAAAACTCTATTCGGCTAGCGGTTGATGCTGCCGAGCGGATGGCTCGAGTCGAAATTCAGTCGGTGATCGTCAATATGTCGGGCGGCCGGTTAAAATCGAACTCGTTTAACGCCGAGGTGACGTTGCGCGGTCAGAGCGTCGTTGAAAGCGACGTGCGACGCGTTTTTGAGGCGATGAGCTTTACGGGTGCGGAGACCGGACGCAGCGTGTTGCACTCGTTGCCAACCGGGTTTGCGATTGATGAGACCCGGCATGTTCGCGATCCGCATGGCATGATCGGCCAGCGCCTTGGCGTTGATATGCATGTGCTGACGAGTGATGAATATGCGATCCGCAATTTAATGCTGGCGATTGAGCGCTGCCATATCGCGGTTGAGGCGGTGGTTGCGAGCCCCTATGCCAGCGGTCTTTCTGTGCTCATCGATGATGAGGCTGAGATGGGTGTAGCGGTGATTGATTTGGGCGGCGGTACGACGGGTGTAGGCGTCTATTCGAATGGCGCGCTGGTCCATGCTGATTCGGTAGCCGTTGGTGGCAATCACATCACGATGGATATTGCGCGTGGCCTTTCAACGGGCATCAACCATGCTGAGCGGCTAAAGACGCTGTATGGTTCCACGTTAGCGAGCCCTTCTGACGACCGCGAAACCGTTGCTGTGGCGTCCGTTGATGAAGTGAACGGCGACCGTGTGAGCCATATTCCAAAATCACAATTGGTTCGGATTATTCGGCCACGCGTTGAGGAAATTCTCGAGCTGGTCCGTGATCGGTTGAAGAATTCCGGGTTTGCGGAGGCTGCTGGCCGTCGTCTTGTTCTAACCGGAGGCGGTGCTGAACTAACCGGACTTACCGAACTATGCCGAATCGTGGTTTCAAAGCAGGTGCGGATCGGTCGTCCGCTTGGTGTGCAGGGATTGCCTGACGCGGTGAAGGGGCCTGCCTTTGCTGTGCCGGTGGGATTGTTGGTGTACCCGCAGGTTGCAGGACTCGAACATTTCGAGCCGCGCTCTTCGGGTATGGCGCTTGGAACGGGGACTGACGGCTATTTCTCGAGAGTGGGCCGGTGGTTCAAAGATAGTTTTTGAGATGCGACGTGTCGGCGCGGCGGCCGGCTAGTCTTAATGAGTAACGAAGGCGCGGCCGGGCGTCGCAATTGAAGAGGCAAAGACCATGACGATCAATCTTTCTGCACCGGAAGTCCGGGAGTTGAAGCCAAGAATTACAGTTTTTGGTGTCGGTGGCGCCGGCGGTAATGCCGTAAACAACATGATCGAAATCGGGCTTCAGGGCTGCGAGTTTGTGGTCGGCAACACGGATGCTCAGGCGCTGACCAGCTCCAAAGCGCATCGTGTGATCCAGATGGGCATGCAGGTTACCGAGGGTTTGGGCGCAGGCTCCCAGCCGGAAGTAGGTCGCGCGGCGGCTGAAGAAGTGATCGACGAAATCCGCGACCAGCTTGCGGGCGCTCATATGGTGTTTGTGACCGCCGGCATGGGTGGTGGAACGGGAACGGGCGCTGCCCCGGTTATTGCTCGCGCTGCCCGCGATATGGGAATTCTCACCGTTGGCGTCGTCACAAAGCCATTCCAGTTCGAAGGCACACGCCGCATGCGCCTCGCCGAACATGGTATCGCCGAGTTGCAGAGCGCGGTTGATACGCTGATCGTTATCCCAAATCAGAACCTCTTCCGCGTCGCCAATGAGCAGACCACCTTTGCGGACGCTTTCGCGATGGCGGACCGTGTTCTTTATTCGGGCGTTGCGTGCATCACCGATTTGATGGTCAAAGAAGGCCTGATCAACCTCGATTTCGCCGATGTTCGCGCTGTGATGCGTGAAATGGGCAAAGCCATGATGGGCACGGGTGAAGCTACCGGCGAAAAGCGCGCACTGCGCGCCGCTGAGGCTGCTATTGCCAATCCGTTGCTCGACGATGTGAACATGAGCGGTGCCCGTGGCCTGTTGATCTCCATCACGGGTGGTTCGGATCTCACGCTTTATGAAGTTGATGAAGCAGCGACCCGCATCCGCGAAGAAGTCGATCCGGACGCCAACGTGATCTTCGGTGCGACACGGGATGACGCGCTTGACGGTATCGTTCGGGTCTCGGTTGTAGCCAC
>CANCAR010000123.1 GCA_947374125.1 Hyphomicrobiales bacterium
CAACAGCAGTGAAGAGGACACAAGCCCAAGCGATAAGGAGGGCAAAATCATCTGAACCAAATTGCGCGTCGGGTTCTCAAAAAACGGCGTGTACCCGCCGGCTGGCAAAATCGGCCAAGTCAAAGAGAATAACAGCACGAATAAAGTCGCAAGCCAGAAATTCGGAACCGCGCCGAGAATGGTAGCCAAGGCACTGATCACGATATCGGCCGCTTTCCGGTGTCGAAATGCCGCGATGGCACCAAGCGGCAGCGCGATCAGATTGGCAATCAGGAACGCGATGACGGCGAGTTCAAGCGTGACAGGCAGCCGCTTGACGATATCGGGCGCGACCGCAACCCGGTTTTGAAATGAAGTTCCCAAATCGCCACGAAGCGCTTTGCCCAGCCATTCTGTATACTGAACGACGAGGGGACGATCGAGCCCGTTTAGGGCCTCAAAGCGCATGATTGCTTGCGGCGTGGCATCGACCCCAAGTGCCGAGCGAGCAGCAGAGCCCGGAACCACATTGATCGCAATAAAAAGAATGACCGACGCGGCAAACAGCGTTGGAACAAACAAAGCGAGCCTTGTTAAAATCAGCCGCAACATGAGAACTCAATCCAAAGTCTGGCTAAAATGGCTGCGCCCGAACCATGATACGGCACGGGCGCAGTGTTCATAGTCGTCAACAGATACAGATGTTATCCCTCGAACCACGCGTCCTTAAGCGTCTTCAGGAAGCCCGTGCGCATTGGCACATAGCCCTGAAGCTTCTTAGAATGCGCAATCAACAGATGGCCGTTAACGAGGGGGACAATGCCCATCTCCTCAAGCGACATTTCCTGCATCTTCTTATAAATCGCCTTACGGGCATCCTGCGAAGGAGCCTGTTTGGCCTCATCGAGAATGGCGTCGAGTTCTGCCGAGCCGCTCTTTTGAACGTTCACAGCCATCCCGCGCTTATAATTGTTGGTGACGAAATCGTCTGGATCAGCCAGCGGGCTCAACCAATACATCGCCGTCATGTCGAACTTGCTCGGACCCCAAACTTCATCCCAATAACGCGGAATTTCCATGCTGTTGATCTTAGCCTTGATCCCGATAGCGGCAAGATTGGCCTGAATGATTGGCGCCATGCCCATCATGGGAGGGAACGAAGACGCCATCGTCATGCTGGTTTCAAATCCATTCGGGAAACCAGCTTCCGCAAGCAAGGCCTTCGCCTTGGCCACTTCGCTCTTTTCACCGAAATACTTGATGTCCGCGTAACCCCAGTTCCATTCAGGAATAACGCCGCCACGAATAGCGGTTGCCTGGCCAAAGAACGCGCCAGCGACAAGTGCTGAGCGGTCAATCGCCAAGCCGATCGCCTGACGAACCTTCGGATTATCGAGCGGCTTCGTCGTATTGTTGGGGATCAGCCAGTAGTACCGCGAGCCCTCAAGGGTTTGGGCCTTGAGTTCGGCGTTCGTCTTCATCGACGCCCAGTCTTTTGGCGGAATTTCGTTCGAGAAATTCACTTCGCCCGAGGCCACCGCATTGGTGAGCGCGGTAATATCCGGAATGATCCGGTATTCCATCGCGTCAAAATACGGCTTGCCTTCTTGGAAGTATTTCTCGTTCCGATCAAATTTAACCGCCGAGCGTGGCTCATAGCTCACAAATTTGAAGGGCCCCGAACCAACTGGCTTTGCGTTCAGATCATGGCCCGATTCAACCAGCTTTTTCGGAACAATCGAGCTGCCTGGGAACGCCATATAAACAAGGAACGGACCGGTCCGCTTCGTTAGCTTGAAACGCACGGTGAGCTTGTCAACGACATCGACCGAGTCAATGGTTTCAACCTGCGCGGTATAGGAATAGCCGGAGTCTTTCGCCCGTAGACGGTCGAACGAAAACTTTACATCCTCAGCCGTCAACTCATCGCCATTATGGAACGTGACGCCAGCACGAAGCTTGAAGGTGTATTGTAACCCGTCATCGCTGATCTGAAAGCTCTCGGCAAGCTCAGGATAAGGCTTTGCATCCGCATCAAGCGCCATGAGTGTGGAATAAACCTGCTCAATAATAACATGCGACATGCCGCTTGGACCGCGAACGGGATCAAATCCTGCAGGATCAGCCGAAAATGCAGCCTTCAAAACACCACCGCGCTTCGGTGCAGCGAGGGCAGCGGATATAGACCCATCCACTATGACGCCTGCCGTAGCCGCTATCATTGCAGCAGCAGCCGTTCCCGCAAGGAAATGCCTGCGGCTCAATGCCATCGCACTTATGCTATTTTTCACTGTTGTTGACATCCGTACCCCCTTGATTGTTTTAATAGTTCTTTAGAACAGATAGTCGGCGTAGGTACCCGTGACTGAAGCCTTTGATGTTCAGCTTTTTTCAATCAAGTCACTTGATTTATAGGAAAGAGTATTCGACGAACTAAAACCTGTCAATCAATAGTCCTGTTTCATTTTTAAACAAAAAATGCTTATTTTTCATGCATATGGCATAATTTTATTCAAAAAATTATTTTTTAATTTTTGTGAACTGCAATAAAGTATCCTTGAAAAGACAGTGGTCTGGGCCTATCCGTAAGACCAATTCAACAATAAGGAATGGGTTGGTTGGATTTTGAGAAAATTGGCGATCGCCTCCGTCATATTCGGCGGATAAAAAAATTACGCCTTTCGGATGTCGCGCGCCTTGTGCCATGCAGCGAGAGCATGTTGTCTAAGGTCGAGACGAGCAGCATCGTGCCCTCCTTACACATGTTGCATCGAATTGCTTCGGTACTCGACATTTCGGTGGCTGAACTCATCGATACCCCCGAAGAAGCCGGGCTCATGATTTTTACCGATGGGTCACGCCCGGTGATGCATCTTCAAGATGGCGAGAACGGCGGACTAACGCTGGAGCGGCTTATCCCCTTTTCGCGGGGCCGAATTTTGAACGCCAATGTGCATGTAATCTCGCCCGGTGCCGGCAATGGCGGCGAACTGAAACATACCGGAGAAGAGATTGGCTATGTGCTCGAAGGGCAGATCGAACTCACCGTTCGCGGCGAAACCCGTGTTTTGAATGTGGGCGATTCGTTCTTCTTTGAATCCCACATTCCTCACCGGTATCGTAACTCAGGGCAAGTGATTGCCCGTGTGATTTGGGTCAATTCGCCAATTGCGTAAGAATGCGATTTAAGCGACTTAAATCACGCCGATTGGCCGTGAAGATAAGCACTCATCGTTTTCTCAACCCCATCCGACCAAATCGCGTTGAGCGATGCGCTGAACGCTTTGGCAAAGGCCGCATCCTTTGAAACGGCAGCATAGACATCATCCATTGTAAGCCAAACCAACGGATCGCGTTTGGCCTCTCGCGCCATTTCCTGCAAGCGCGCCCAGTTCGGGTCATTGGGTTCAATCACCGTTCCGCTCTCGGTGACGCCATAGCAGTACCGGCACCACAGCGCTGATTCGAGCGCCAGTCCGTTGAAACGACGCCCTGCCTTGATAGCATCGGCAATGCTCGGCACGATGAATTTTGGCTGACGGTTTGATCCGTCGAGACAAAGCCGTCGAATGGTATCGCCAATGGCGGGGTTTGAAAAACGCCGCATAATCAGCGTGAAATAGTCTTGCAAACTCGTATCGGGTACCGGCGGCACAAGGGGTATGATCTCGTCTTGTTCCATTTTGACGAGGAAATCGCGAATGAGAGCATGCTCCATCGCCTCATGCACATAATGCACATCCAGCAACCCACCCGCATAGGCAAGAATGGCGTGCCCCCCATTGAGGATGCGTATCTTCATCGTCTCAAAGGGTGAGACATCCGCCACGAACGTAGCGCCTACCTTGTCGAAGGCTGGACGACCCAGCGGGAAATGATCTTCGAGCACCCATTGCTTGAATTCTTCACAAAACACGGGCGAGGTATCACGCACGCCAAAGTTCGACATGAGAAGGTCACGCTCGCGATCTGTCGTTGCAGGCGTAATGCGATCAACCATTGCATTCGGGAATGCAACATTTGCCTGCACCCATTCGGCAAGCGCCGGATCCGAGAGGTGTGCAACACCCACAACGGCGTTCCGGGTAACAGCGCCATTGTGCGGGACATTGTCGCACGACATGATGGTAAAGGGCGGAATTCCCTGAGCGCGACGCTGCTTTAATCCGGCAACCAAAATACCAAAAACGGTTTTGGCCTCATCCGGATTGGCCCCGTCATGGACAATCGACGGATGGGTGACATCAAAGGTCCCTGTCACTGGGTCAATGAAATACCCGCCCTCCGTTATCGTCAGCGAAACAATCCGGATACGGGGATCGGCAAGCCATTGCAAAAGTCCAATGCGATCATCGGGCGCGACAAAGTCAATCATGGCACCCGTTACATGCGCGGTGCTGACGCCTGAATCTTGCTCAACAACCGTTGTTAGATAGTCTTGCGCTTTCAGCCGGTCTCGCATGGCCCTATCAGTCGGCATCACGCCCGCGCCAACAATGCCCCAATCGTGATTAAGGCCTTGGTTGAAAAGATCATCGAGATAAACGGCCAAATGCGCACGGTGAAAATTACCAACGCCAAAATGCAATATCCCCGGTGAGATATCCGACCTTTGATAGGTTGGGCGGCCCACGATAGCGGGCAATTCGTGAAGCGTTTGCAGCGAAAGCGCCACGGCACCCTTATTCACTTGTGTTTGGGAGTTATTGCTCATCGTCCATCATCCCTTAATCATCGAACGCGACGCCACGGCTTCATGTCGAAACACTCTTTAGTCTCTTTCCAACGAATATTCAGCGGCCGCAAAGCAAAAATAGTCCGTGCGCCCATCACCATGTTCCTACCTTAAAAAATCGCCTGACCGCTCGCATCAAACCGGTGGATGCGCGCCGGGTCCAAAGTCAGCGACAAGGCTGTTCCCGGTGCCGCCTCAATGTTACCCGTCGCACGAACCGTCATAGCCCCGAGATCGGCTGAGTCGACATGGATGAAGGTGTCGGAACCCAGATGCTCCGCAATGCGGATCGTCGCGTGAATTGCCCCACTGGCATCGCCAATCTGAACATGCTCCGGCCTTATGCCAATGGTCGCTGCGCCATGTTTGGAAGCCAATGCGCCCGAGATAAAATTCATTTTCGGCGAGCCAATAAAGCCCGCGACAAAAAGCGTTTTCGGACGATCATAAAGCTCAAGCGGTGATCCGACCTGTTCAACACGGCCTTGGTTCAGGACCACGATACGGTCGGCCATGGTCATGGCTTCGACCTGGTCGTGCGTCACATAAACCATGGTTGCGCCGAGCGATTTATGGAGCTGCATGATCTCCAACCGCATTTGCACGCGAAGAGCCGCGTCCAGATTGGACAGAGGCTCATCGAATAAAAACGCCTTAGGCTCGCGAACAATCGCGCGACCAATGGCGACCCGTTGGCGTTGGCCGCCCGATAATTGCCCCGGCCTGCGATCGAGGAAATCTTTGAGGTTGAGGGTTTCGGCGGCTTTACGCACTTTAGCGTCGATAACCGCCTCCGATTGCTTCGCCATTTTGAGCGGAAAGCCGATATTGTTTCTGACCGACATATGCGGATAAAGCGCGTAAGACTGGAACACCATCGCCAATTCACGCTGGGCAGGGCCAAGCTCAGTTACATCGCGCCCGTCAATCAAGATATGGCCGGAGGTTAAATCCTCAAGTCCGGCAATCAGGCGCAGCAAGGTCGACTTGCCGCATCCGCTTGGGCCAACAAACACCGTGAAGCCACCATCATAAATATCAAGATCAACGCCGTTAATGACGCTCAGCGTGCCGAAATTTTTCCGTACCGCGTTTAATTCTATTCTGCTCATGACCAAAAAACCTCTGACTTATTTCACGGCACCGAAGGTGAGGCCTCGGACGAGTTGCGTTTGCGAAAACCAACCAAGAATGAGAATGGGTGCAATCGCCATAGTGGACGCGGCCGAGAGCTTGGCCCAAAAAAGCCCCTCCGGACTCGAATAGGACGCGATGAACACGGTCAGCGGCGCTGCGTGAACATCGGTCAGTTTCAGCGTCCAAAACGCTTCGTTCCAAGCCAGAATAACGTTCAACAAAAAGGTCGATGCGATACCCGGCAGCGCCATCGGCGCCAGTACCCTACTCAACTCTTGCCAGATGCCCGCGCCATCCATCCGCGCAGCTTCCAAAATATCGACCGGTATTTCCTTGAAATAGGTGAACAACATCCACACGACGAGCGGCAAATTGAGCATGAACATGATGATGAGCACCGGGATATGCTGATCGATCAAGCGATACTCTTTGAAAATGAGGTAAATCGGCAACAAAGCCCCAACGGGCGGCATCATTTTGGTCGATAGCATCCACAGCAAGGTGTCCTTCGTCCGCTTGCTGGGACTAAAAGCCATCGACCAAGCCGCAGGGATGGCAAACAACAGGCATAGCAGCGTCGAGCCAAAGGCGATAATGACCGAGTTCATCGCAAAGCGGAGATAGTCAGAACGCTCTTGCACAATGCCAAAATTCTCAAACGTCCACCCGGTTGAAAAAAGTTGCGACATTAACACCGCATCCTGTTCGGTTTTGAACGATGTCAAAAAAGTCCATAAAATCGGCCAAAACATCAAAATGCCGATGGTCCAAGCCACCAGTGTCACGATCAGTTTTCTCCTTTTGGAAGCGCTGCGTGCCATGGTTCAGATCTCCAAATTCCGGCCAATGACCCTGACGAGGAAAATCGAGACCAGATTGGCCAGAACAACCGCGATCAATCCGCCAGCGGAGGCTTCGCCGATGTCGAAATTCAAAAGGCCTTGGAAATAGACGAGATAGGTCAGATTACCCGCCAAGCCACCCACACTGGTGACATAGATTTCAGCGAAAATATTGAGCAAAAAGATCGTCTCAATCAAAATCACAACCGTAATCGGGCGCGCGAGATGCGGCAACATGATGTATCGGAAGTATGAGAAAAAGCGCGCGCCATCCATCGCAGACGCATCCTTTTGCTCTTCATCGAGCGATTGCAAGGCGGTGAGAATAATCAACGCCGCAAAGGGTAGCCATTGCCAAGACGCGATGATGGCAACCGAGAGCAAAGGGACCTTCGCAAACCAGTCGAGCGGCGTGAGGCCAACAAGCTCTTGAAGATAGGCAAACAGCCCGTAAATCGGGTTCATGAGCAAATTCTTCCATACCAACGCGCTAACCGTGGGCATGATGAAAAACGGTGAAATCACCAATAATCGAACAAAGCCTCGCCCCCAAAAGGGTTGATCCATCAAAAGGGCAAGTCCGAGCCCACCGATGACAGAAACGGCGATGACGGATGCAACCAGCAGCAGAGTATTCAACACCGCGCCGGGAAATGAATCGTCCGTGATGAAATAATAATAATTGGAGAAACCCGCCCAGCCGCCAATGTCCGGATTTAAAAGATTATAGCGCAAAAAGGAAAAATAAATCGTCATCACCAAAGGTACGATCATCCATAAAAACAGGATGATAACCGACGGGGCTACCGCTAATCGGGCCAAACCCTGTGAGTGACGCGTTGCCATGTCGCAAATGCCTTACCGTGTGACAACCCATTCAAAAAACTTCAAGCCGAACACGTCCTTACAGGACTTTATCGTACCAAAGTCGAAGGGTCGTCGAAAAAATGGGCCGCCTAACAAACAAAGGGGTTAGACGGCCCATCCGGGAGATTACTTGATGTAACCGGCTTTCGTCATCTGCGTCGTTGTGAACGCTTGAGCCTGCTTCAGACCATCATCAACCGAAGTCTGACCCGCCAGAACCGCCG
>CANCAR010000124.1 GCA_947374125.1 Hyphomicrobiales bacterium
GTAACGCAGATCGGCTGTATAGAATCGCGATCGGCGCGTCGCCTCAGCCCAAGCCTTCCATTTTGGAGCATAGTCAGCGGCGTCCGCCACGCTTAGGCGGGGGTTATATTCCACCTCAAACCAATTTGGATCCTGCGTCATCCCGTATATCCTCTTGCCCTTGCCTTGTTGGCCGCCCGTCGCATACGATCAGTAAACCCGCCATACGGCAAGCCGGAGTTCATCATGTCAGCCCCTCTTGAGACGTTCGCGCTTCCGAAAGTCACGCGCGTTGTTGTAACCGCCGGGGCATCGGGGATCGGCCGGGCGGTCGCCGATTTATTGATTGCGCATGGGGCGCGGGTTCACATATGCGATGTCGATGACACGCATTTGGCCGATTTCCGGGCCAGCCATCCGGAGCATACGGCGACAAAGGCCGATGTATCCTCAGAAGCCGATGTGGCGCGACTGTTTGACGAGGCCGCAAACGCGCTTGGTGGCTTGGATGCCCTCATCAACAATGCCGGCATCGCGGGGCCAACGGGCAAGGTCGAAGATCTATCAGTCGCCGATTGGCGGCGGACGCTCGATATCTGCCTCACCGGGCAATTTCTATGCACGCAGCATGCGGTGCCGATGATCAAGGCTGCAGGCGGCGGATCGCTGGTTAATCTGTCTTCCGCTGCTGGCCGATTTGGTTACGCGTTTCGGACCCCCTATGCGGCGGCCAAATGGGGCGTGATCGGCTTCACCCAAAGCCTTGCGAAGGAATTGGGGCCGGACAATATCCGCGTCAACGCAATCTTGCCCGGCATTGTGGAAGGTCCGCGCATGACCAATGTCATCAAAGCGCGCGCCGAGCAGACCGGCGTCTCCTATGCCGAGATGGAAAAGACCTATCTCGATCGCGTCTCGATGCGGCGAATGGTGACGGCGGGCGATGTGGCCGCCACGATTCTTTTCCTGCTATCGGCGGCAGGTCGGCATATTTCTGGCCAATCGCTTGGCGTCGATGGCAATGTCGAGGCGCTTTAGCCTAAAAGAATAAAAAGGGACTCGACCTATGGCCAAGCAGCGCAAAGTCATCATCACCTGTGCGATAACAGGTGCGATCCATACGCCGTCTATGTCGCCGCATTTGCCGGTGACACCGGAGGAAATCGCGTCCTCCGCGATTGAGGCCGCCAAAGCGGGTGCTGCCATTGTGCATTTGCATGCGCGCAACCCCGAAAGCGGTAGGCCAGATCAATCGCCCGAAGCCTTTGGAAGGTTTTTATCGACCATCGCCAAAGCATCCGATGTGGTAATCAACCTCACCACCGGTGGTGCGCCCTCTATGACGGTAGCAGAGCGTGTACAGCCTGCTGCGCATTTTCAGCCAGAGCTGGCGTCGCTTAATATGGGTTCGATGAATTTTGGATTGTTTCCCATGCTAGGGCGGTTCTCAGCTTTCAAGCATGAGTGGGAACCCGTCGTGCTCGAAAACTCGCGCGATCTGGTTTTCCGCAATACCTTCAAGGACATCGAATATGTTCTGTCCACGCTGCATGATGCGGGCACGCAGTTTGAATATGAATGCTACGACACCGCGCATCTCTATAATCTCGCGCATTTCCTTGACCGGAAGCTCGTGACACCGCCTTTGTTTGTGCAAACTGTCTTTGGGATATTGGGTGGTATCGGTCCTCACCCTGATGATGTGATGCATATGAAGCGCACGGCGGATCGTCTGTTTGGCGATGCGTTCGAATGGTCCGTGCTCGGCGCCGGTCGCAACCAAATGCCGATTGCGGCGATTTCGGCAGCCATTGGCGGCCATGTGCGCGTAGGGCTTGAGGACTCGATCTGGGCAGGACCGGGGCGGCTCGCCGTTTCAAACGCAGAACAGGTTGCTACCGTGCGCGGGCTTATCGAAGGGCTTGGCCACGCCATTGCCACGCCCGACGAGGCGCGAGCGATGCTCGGCTTGAAAGGTCGCTCGCAGGTGGGTCGGGAGATGAGCCATCTCTGAGATTGAATCCGGAAACAGTTTCAATCCTTTGAATTTAAATATGATTACGTCGCTTTTTGATGTTTTGAATCATCCCGATTCGTTTACCGGAAATCAAATCGGTCGACGAAATCATCAAACGCCTCCAACGCCTTTCGTTTGGCGGGTTGGGGCATGAAGGATGAGAGGAAGGCATTCCGGCCAAGGGTAACAATCTCGCTGACCTCAAGCGCCAGCGCCTTTTGGATGGCCAAGAAATTATCCGTGAGGTAGCCGCCGAAATAGGACGGATCGTCCGAATTCACAGTGACCAACAATCCCGCTTTAAGCATCCGTCGAAGGGGGTGTTGCGTAAGATCCGGACAGACCTGTAACCGCTGGTTGGAGAGCGGGCACACAGTCATGGGCACCTGATCGCGTGCGAGCCGACGAACTAACGCTTCATCTTCTAGAGCACGATTGCCATGATCGATCCGTTGCACCTGTAAATCGTCAAGCGCTTCGCAGACATAGGCTGGCGGGCCTTCCTCGCCCGCATGGGCAACGGTGATAAAGCCGTTCTCACGGGCCTCGCGAAACACGCCAGAGAACTTCGAGGGCGGATGACCCTTTTCGGACGAATCAAGTCCAACCGCAAAAATATGGTCTTTGCAGCGACAGGCGTGTTTGAGTGTGTCAAACGCTTCTTCCTCCGGCAAATGCCGCAGGAAGCACATGATCAGCTTTGACGTGATGCCAAAATCTCGTTCAGCACGCTCCAGCGCATCAACAAGGCCGGACAAAACCGTATCGAACGATACGCCGCGCGCTGTATGACCTTGCGGATCAAAGAAAATTTCAACATGCCGCACATTTTGCGCGTGCATCTTGGTGAGATAAGCGAAAGCGAGATCGAAAAAATCGCGCGACGTCACAAGCACGGACATGCCTGCGTAATAGACGTCGAGAAAATCCTGTAAGGATCCGAAGGCGAAAGCGCGTCTCACCTCGTCAACATCCACGTAGGGAAGTTGAATATGATTGCGATGGGCCAGCTCCATCATCATTTCAGGCTCTAGCGTGCCCTCAATATGAAGGTGAAGTTCGGCCTTCGGCATGGCCTTTATGAAACGAACAAGCGTTTCCATCGGCACCTTTCAGGGCGCACGTTGTTATTCGGGCTTAACCGAAAGCCCACCTTAAACGCGTGGGAGGGGGTACAAGCTCCCCTCCTCCAGACCTCAAAACCGGCTCAGCCGACCCTGAGATTACCCGCGCTGGTCTTGTTCTTCCGCGGGTCCATAATCAGTTCGAAACTGACCTTTTGTTTTTCCTGCAGTTCCGCCAAACCGGCCTGCTGGACAGCCGAAATATGAACGAAAACGTCCGCACCGCCGCCATCCGGTTGAATGAAGCCATAGCCCTTGGTTGCATTAAACCACTTAACAATTCCTGTCGCCATCACGTCCTCGAAGAAATCCGTCACCCATTGACGAAGCTTGAACGTAACCTGCAATTTTAACGATGGCAATATTTCGGTGGATAAAAACTTTTTTTGACGGTTTTAGGACAATGCCTCTTTTAAATGCGTCATCATGAAACAGGTTTGCAAAGCAGACTTATGTCGATAAAACAGCGTTTCGAATATTCAGGATAAATCAATGACTGATCAGCTTCCCGACCGCCTTTCCATCCATACGAATAGCCCGTTTCACAATGCTGCCTTACTGGAGAGCGGAGTTGGGATTCGTTTCAACGGCGTGGAAAAAACAAATGTCGAGGAATATTGTGTCAGCGAGGGCTGGGTTCGGGTAGCAGCGGGCACCGCAAAAGACCGCTTTGGCAATTCGATGACGATCAAGCTTAAGGGTAAGGTTGAGCCGTTTTTAAAAGAAGCGAATGGCGAATAGCGAGTAGCGAATGGGGGGAATTAGCCCCTATTCGCTATTCGCCACTCCCTATTCGCCCCTATCCCACCAACCCATTCCGATAAATCGTATGCGCCCCGATATTCGTGATATCGCGTTCGCCGCACAGAGCCATCGTGATATCCATTTCTTTGGCGATGATTTGCAGGGCACGGGTCACGCCCGCCTCGCCGCCCGCGCCTAATCCATAGAGGAACGCGCGGCCGATAAAGGTGGATTTGGCGCCCAGAGCCACGGCCTTCAGAACATCCTGGCCGGAGCGGATACCGCCATCAAGATAGATTTCGCATTTGCCGCCAACGGCTGCGACGATTTCAGGCAGAACCCGGATGGAAGACGGAGCGCCATCGAGCTGCCTTCCGCCATGGTTCGATACGATGATCGCATCCGCACCATTGGCGACGGCTGCACGGGCATCGTCCGCATCCAAAATGCCCTTGACGATGATTTTGCCGCCAAAGCGGTTCTTCACCCAACCGATATCGCTCCAGCTTAGCGTTGGGTCGAACTGCGAGCTTGTCCAAGCCGATAAGGCGCTGAGATCACCGAGATTGTCGACATGACCGACAAGATTGCGAAAGGTGCGGCGTTGCGTGCCAAGCATACCGAGCGCCCATGCGGGGCGGGTCGCCATCTGCCAAATATGTTTAGGCGTGAATTTTGGCGGTGCCGAAAGCCCGTTTCGGATATCCTTATGGCGTTGACCTAAGATCTGCAAATCCATGGTCAGCACCAGTGCAGAGCATTTTGCGGCCTTGGCCCGATCAATCAACCGCTCGATAAATCCCCTGTCGCGCATGACATAAAGCTGGAACCAGAAGGGTGCGGATGTATTCTCGGCCACATCTTCAATCGAGCAGATGCTCATCGTCGAGAGCGTAAAGGGCACGCCGAATTTTTCAGCCGCTTTGGCCGCTTTGATTTCGCCATCGGGGCTTTGCATCCCCGTCAGGCCTGTGGGTGCAAGCGCCACCGGCATGGCAACCGCCTCACCCAGCATATCGGTTTTGAGCGAGCGGCCTTCCATATTCACGGCAACGCGCTGGCGGAGCATGATTTTTTGAAAATCACTTTCATTCGCCCGATAGGTGCTTTCCGTCCAACTGCCGGAATCGGCGTAATCGAAGAACATTTTTGGCACGCGGCGATGGGCCATGCGCTTCAAATCATCAATGGTCAGGCAGGATTGAAGTGCGGACATTGGCTGTTTTCCCGGAGTAAGCAAAAAATCATCTGACCTTACCGCTAATCGAAGTTTCAGGCCTTGAGAAGTCCGAACATGGCATGGATGCGCCGCAAAATAGGACGGGACGCTTGCCTGAAGGGCGAGGCACCGCGTATTCTGCACCCTAAAATGAGTGGGGGCGTTAGAATGGTCGATATCAAAACAGAACTTCTGGCATGGGTTGATACCAACCGAACGCGCCTCTCCGACTGGAACCAGACCATTTGGGAATTTGGCGAAACGGCATGGCGGGAGGAACGTTCCGCGGCTTGGTATGTCGCGCGGTTACGCGAAGAAGGTTTTGAGGTTGAAGAAGGCTCAGCCGGTATGCCCACGGCGTTCTCGGCGCGTTGGAGCAATGGTTCCGGCCCCTCGGCCATGACCTATGCTGAATACGATGCGGTGCCGGGCAATTGCCAAAAGGCTGCTCCCTATCGTGCGCCACGCGATGGCTTATCCCGCTTTGCGGGCGGACATACAGACCCGCATTCGGCGCTGGGGATGAGTGGCTTTGGCGGCTTGCTCGCGACCAAAGCGATGATGCAGAAGCACGACATCAAAGGCACGCTTCGATTTATGGGTGAGCCTGCTGAGAAGGTGCGCGGGTCTAAACCGATCCACGCGGCACACGGCTATTATAACGGACTTGATGGGATCGTCTCGTTCCATCCCTTTTATATGCTGCCGCTTAGCAATACCTGCCGATGGGAGACGCATTGTGGCCCCTATTATGGCGTGATTTACGAATTTTTGTGCGAGGAGCCCGAAAGCTGGCTCGCAGGCGTTGGACGATCAGCGAGCGGCAATCCGATCCCCGCCGCCCACACCATGGCGCGTGCACCGGGGGCAAACGATGCGGTAACGGCTATGTTCACGTTGGGCAAAACCGCGCGGGACCATATGTTGCCCCATTCGGGCACTTGGACGGTCAATGAAACCATCCTCGCCTCCGGCCAAGCCACCGCCGATAATTTGCCCGCGCAAATGGCTCAGATCATGTACGCCATGCGCGCCCCTTCGCGCGAGATGCTGGACCGGATTTTAGCCGTTCTCGACCGCACAGCAGAAGCGGCGGCTCTGGCTTCGCACTGCACGGTAAAACGGCATTGGGTGTCAAAATCCCGTCCCGGACTTGCCAATCATGCCATGGCGCGGCGCACCTATAGAAATCTCGAACGCGTTGGCGCTCCCCGCTTTGATGGCGATGCCATTCCTGCCGCGCATGCGATCCAGAAAGAGTTGGGCCTTGCCCCCATCGAAAAACCTTATCTCGATGCCATTGAAACGCTGATGCAGCCTGAAGAGGCAGAGCGTCTCATGCGCGCAGAAATTCCAAGCTGGCAGACGCATTATACCTCGGACGATTACACGGATATGACCTGGCACGCGCCGACGGTGCGGCTCTATATTGGCCGCCCGGCGCTAAAAGCACCCGATGGTTTCACCTATCCCGATTGGGTAATGAACGCTTTAGGTGGTATCAGGCCTTGCATCGATCCGATGATCTTAACAGCCTCAAAAACGATAGGCCTCACCCTTTTGGATATCGTATCAGATGCCGAATTTAGAGCAGATGCCCGCGCCGAGTTTAACACCCGTACGGGCGGCGGCGTAGGCGGCACCGATTGGGAAGCACCTTGGTGCGATTACCCCGCCCCCATCGAGCACCCTTGGCCGCGCTATATCGGCACCTCGAAAGGGACGGAATGGTGGATACCGGAAACGGCCATCGACCGCGCCTTGCATCGCTAAATCATCTTAAGCCACTTGAATGCACTAGGTTTGACCCAACATTGAGCATGACATGTCGACCCATTGGATAAACACCCCTTCTGGCAAACCCCGCCTGCGCGGCCTTGGCATTGATATGCCGGGTACACCGGGCCCGTTTAACGCCATTACCGATGTTGCAGGTGTCGAGGTCGGCTATACAACGCTGATTTCCGGTGATGGGCCGCGCATTGTTGGGCAAGGCCCGGTGCGAACCGGCGTTACGGCTATATTGCCACGCGGTCGCGATGATCCGCAGACCTCTTGCGCCGCGGGTTCCTATTCGTTCAACGGCAGTGGTGAAATGACAGGCCTGATCTGGGTTGAGGAATCGGGCGAACTTACCACGCCGATTACGATCACCAACACGCATAGTTGTGGCATAGCGCGCGATGCGACGGTTCAGTGGATTTTTAACACCGTAGAAAAGACCGTGAACGACTGGGGCTTACCCGTTGCGGGCGAAACCTATGATGGTGAGTTGAACGATATCAACGGTTTCCACGTCAAAACGGAGCATGTGTTTGAAGCGCTCGACTCGGCTCGCGGTGGACCAATTGAGTTAGGCAGCGTAGGCGGCGGCACCGGCATGCTGACGTTTGATTTCAAGGCGGGCTCTGGCTCGGCCTCTCGCCGCGTGACGATAGGCGGAGAGACCTATACGCTCGGTGCGTTTGTGCAATCCAATTTCGGGCGGCGATACGAGATGACCGTCAAGGGCAAAAAGGTTGGGCTCGAAATGCCAGGTGGCGAATTACGCGGCAAGCCCGTTGGCTCCATTATTGCTGTTATTGCGACCGACGCACCGCTCTTACCCCAACAACTTAAGCGTCTTGCCCGCCGTGTGCC
>CANCAR010000125.1 GCA_947374125.1 Hyphomicrobiales bacterium
TCCGACCAGCGCTACCGCGAGAGCGATTTGGCGATTGATTTTTGTGAAGACGTCGCCCCTTTATCCCGCGAGGCGATTGACCGAATTGTTGCTATTTTCACGGAAGAGGGAGCCATTGCTAAGGTTTCCTCCATTCATGTGAATGGGTGGTTTGGTGCCTATGACAAGCTCACAATGACACGGCTGTTTGCGAGCGAAATTTTGGAACTCGATCTTGCAGCCGCAAAGGATAGCTTCGTCTATTGCGGCGACAGCCCGAATGACGCGCCGATGTTTGGATTTTTTCCAAATGCGTGCGGCGTCGCCAATGTCGTTGATTTTATTGGTCGTATCGAGGCTTTACCCGCCTATGTCGCGCCATCGCGTGGCGGGGCGGGTTTTGTTGAAATAGCAGATGCACTTCTCTCCGCCCGACCTGGTCGGGCGAGTTAACACACGATAGGGGAACGTAAATGGCGTCCGTCACCATCCGCAATATCCGCAAGGCCTATGGCGAAGTCGAAGTGATTCACGGCCTGGATCTCGACATCGCGGATGGCTCCTTCGTTGTTTTGCTCGGCCCCTCGGGCTGCGGTAAATCCACGTTGTTGCGCATGATCGCGGGCCTTGAATCGGTCACATCGGGCGATGTGATGATCGCCGATCAGGTGGTAAATAATGTGCACCCCAAAGATCGTAACATCGCGATGGTTTTCCAGAATTACGCGCTTTATGCGCATATGAACGTCTTCGATAACATGGCGTTCTCGATGCAACTCCGTCGCATGCCGAAGGAGGAGATTCGGAAGAAGGTCGATTGGGCAGCCTCAATCTTAAATCTCACGCCCTATCTTGATCGCTTCCCTCGGCAATTGTCGGGCGGCCAGCGCCAGCGTGTGGCCATGGGACGGGCGATTGTGCGCGATCCGGCGGTGTTCCTCTTCGATGAACCATTGTCCAATCTCGACGCCAAGCTTCGTGTCCAGATGCGCACCGAGATCAAGGAGCTGCACGAGCGGCTTAAAACGACAACCGTCTACGTTACGCATGACCAAATCGAAGCCATGACCATGGCCGACACCATTGTCATTTTAAAAGATGGCGTTATCGAACAGCAGGGCAGCCCACTCGACGTTTACGATCACCCGAACAATCTGTTTGTCGCGCAATTCATCGGTTCGCCCACCATGAACCTCTTGCCCGGACGGCTGGAAACAGGCACGGGCCAAATGGCGATCCGCCTTTCGGACGGATCGACGCTCGATTTGCCGACCTCCGTTGCGGCGGCGGCCGGTACAGAAATCATCGTGGGGATCAGGCCGGAACATTTGAAGCCATCCTCAGGCTCGGGCTTCAAGGTGCATATCACGCAGGTTGAGCCAACCGGTCCCGAAATTCATATTTATGCGGAGTTAGCCGGGCAAGAGATTTGCTCCATAACGTCGGATCGTCTAGCGGTGACCCGCGGCGACACCATCACAGTCGCCCCGCTTGCCGACCGAATTCACGTGTTTGACGCGGCAAGCGGCAAGCGTCTCAGCGCATAATGGGTTGGTAAAGGTTCAAAACGAATGACTCGAATTGTCGTTCTTGGTGCGGGGGTTATGGGTTCGGCGATGGCGATGCCATCGGCGGCAATGGGGCATCAGATCGACCTTGTTGGAACGCATCTCGACGGCGACATCATCCGGTCCGTCAGTGGCAATGGCTTTCACCCTAAATTAAACCTTAAACTTCCCGATCAGGTGCGGGCCTATGAATGGACCGGCCTCAGTGCGGCTGATCCAAATAGCGCCGATCTGATCCTCTTGGGCGTTTCATCGGCGGGCGTCACTTGGGCCATTGACCGCCTTGTCGAAACGTTGACCCGACCCGTCCCCGTGTTGATGATCACCAAAGGTCTATCATCGACCCTCACGGGCATCGAAATTTTTCCGGCCATTGTTGCGCGGGAACTTAAATCCCGCTTGGGCTTTGATGTCCCAGTTATGGCCATTGGCGGCCCTTGCATTGCGGGTGAGCTCGCCGCCTTGCGCGATACGATGGTGGTCATCACCGGACAGGATCAGGCACTTGTCGCCCGAACCATCGCCATGCTGGACGCTCCGTTCTACCATGCTCGCGCTTCTGATGATGTGATCGGCATTGAAGTCTGCGCCGCGTTTAAAAATTTCTTTGCGCTCGGGGTCGGCTGGGCAGCAGGGCGTCTTGAGCAAGCCGATCCTGCGGCCAACAACGCCAAGATGCACAATTTAGCCGCCGGTTTGTTCGCGCAGTCTTTGGTTGAGCTTCGCATTCTCGCCCAAGCGCTCGGCGGCAATCCAGCGAGCGCCGATGGTCTTGCCGGCGTGGGCGATCTCTATGTCACCTGCCTTGCAGGGCGTAATTCACGGATGGGCCGTCTCTTGGGTCTTGGACATGCCTATTCCTATGCCAAATCGCATTTCATGGCCGAGGATACGATTGAAGGCGCGGAATTGGCGCTTTCAATCGGGCCAGCGCTGCAAGCCATGTGGGCTGATAACCGTTTGCCGCGAGACCGTATGCCGCTAGCCCTTACAATTGTTGATGCAATATGCAACGACGCCATCCTGCATATCGATTGGGAACGGTTTATGCGTTGAGTTTGGTTCTTAGGAAAGGACAGTGGAGTGGCAAAAAGCACCTTGGTGAGGAAGAAGGTTGAGCCCTTCAGCCTTGTGTCGATGCCAGAGCCATCAACACCCATGCTGATGCCCGCTGATGCCGCGCCCCGTCCCGAAGAAGCCCTGATGGCTCGCGCCGCTTGGGCCTATTACGTCGAAGGGCTGACGCAAAACGATATTGCCAGAAAGCTTGGCTTAAACCGTGTCCGCGTCAATCGTATTTTGGCCCAAGCGCGCGAGCGTGGCATTGTTCAGGTTCGTGTCAATTCATCATTGGCGATCTCGACAGAGGCAGCGCTTGCCAAACGCTATGGGCTTGATCAGGCCATTATTGTGCCGACACCATCGGACCCATCGCTTTTGCCGCATTCTATCGCCACTGCGGCGGGGGTCGTCTTGTCGGATCGTTTGCAGGACGGCATGTCGGTGGGCGTGGGCTGGGGCCGGACGCTCAGGCTTTCCGTTCGAGCCATGGAGCGGCGGCAAATCCACGATCTTTCAGTTGTGTCGTTGCTGGGCGGACTAACCCGTGGGTCGGTGATGAACACCTATGAAACGGCATCGCGGCTTGCCGATATCTATGGCGCGGGATGTTTTTACATTGCCGCTCCAGCCTATGCGGATAGCGAAGCAACGGCGCGGGTCCTGCGGGCGCAATCCTCGGTACAGGACGCCTTTGAGCGTGCGCGCAAAATTGATATCGCGTTTTTATCCGTCGGGTCGCTTACGGAGGATTCAACCATGCGCCGCTTGGGTCTTTTGGACAAAGCGGATACCGAGTCCCTTCGTGCCACCGGTGCCGTTGGCGATTTTTGTGCGCATCTCATCGATGTTCATGGAAAGGTCGTCGATCACCCGGTCAACCGCCGCGTGCTTGCATTGGCGGTGGATGATTTGCGCGATGTACCAACCGTTATTCTGGCATCCGGCGGGCAAGACAAGCTGAAAGTCCTGCATGCCGCCTTAAGCCTTAAGACGGTTACGATTTTCGTGACCGATGAGACAACCGCCCATCACTTGCTGGCGAATGATTTGGGCGACTGATCGCTATTTCTGAAGTCCCATCGACAAGCCTCTTGCAAGGTGCTTTTGAACCAGGAGAATGGCAATAAAGGCAGGCACCATCGCCGCCGTTCCCAACGCCGCCAAAGGCCCCCACATCCCCATCGACAAGATGCTGAGCATCACGGGCAATGTCCGAAACGACACGCTCATAAACAGCGCCATTAAAAATTCCGTCCACGAAAACATGAAACATAAGATGGCGGTCGCCGCGATGCCACCTTGAATCATGGGAGCCGCAATGCGGATAAGCACGTTAAACGCGCTCGCGCCATCGAGTCGCGCGGCTTCATCCACCTCCCGTGGAATATCGTCAAAAAACGAGGCCAACATTAAACTCGCAACCGGCAGCGTGAACATCATCTGCATCACCACCACACCCATCCGCGTATCGAAAAGCCCAATCGCATGGGACAGGGAGACCGCTGGAATAATCAAAGCAATCGTTGGCATGATGCGGAACATCAGAAAGAAAAGCATACCAACGGATCGCAGCCTCCCCGTGAGACGCGAGAGGGCAAACCCAGCCATTGTAGCGAGGATAATCGTGAAAACGGTAACGAGTATGGCGATCAGCGTTGAATCGATAAAGGCCTGCCGAGCTGAAAGCGCCTCGGGTCCATTACCCCCCAAAGTGATCGCGTAATTCTGCAGCGTCGGCGTAAAATCGAAAACAACCACTCGGTCTTTATCAAAAATGGCCGAGGGCGGTTTGAGTGAGGTAAGCGCCCACCAGATCAGGGGGGCCATAAACATCGCCGTCACCGCGACCGATGCGCTATATCGAACGATCTCTAACCATCGTGTTCGGTTCATTGCGGTATGATGCGGTTTTCGACGCGATTTTTAAAGAAGAAAGTCATGCCACTTGGCAACCGCACATGGGAAGCGATAACCTTGAGCGCTTCACGCGAGGAATCGATACGAGGGTGAGTTAGCCATGATGGATGCACTGTTTCTCCATGCCGCTTTTGATGCGCGGGTTGCATCCTTCAACTTGCGCGAACCGCGTGAGGGCGAAACGCTGATCAAAGTCGCAGCCGTCGGCCTGTGTGGCAGCGATCTTCACTATTACAAGGATGGCGGCATCGGTGCCGCGCAGATCGTTAAACCCTTTGTGCCGGGCCATGAATTTGCGGGCTGGCTAGAGGCGGATGTTCCTTCCCTAAATCTGTCACGCGGAACATTGGTCGCGGTTGATCCGAACAAAGCCTGCGGTCATTGCGAGCATTGCGAAGCAGGGTTTCCCAATCTATGCCCCCGCGTCGAGTTTATCGGCGCGCCGCCATTTGATGGGGCAATGACGAACCGGCTCTGGGTGCCTGAATCCCAAATCGTTCCAATTCCGGATGGTATGACTCCGCTGGAAGGGGTCATGCTCGAACCACTCGGGGTTGCCATTCACGCCGTTGATCTCGCTAAGCCGCGGTTACTGGAAAAAGTAGCCCTTCTCGGCGCAGGTCCCATCGGCCTTCTCATTCTTCAGGTGCTGAAGGTCGCTGGCGCCGGTGATGTATTCGTCATCGATCCCTTGGCTCATCGCCGAGAGATGGCCCTGAAGCTTGGTGCAGCAGGCGTTGGTGCTACGCTGGACGATTTTCAAACATGGGCCGGAAAGACTGGCGCACCTTTGGTGATTGAAGCCACCAATTCGCCGATGGGCATGCGAGATGCGGTGATGGCCGCCAAAATCGGCGGGCGCGTCGTGCTGGTCGGTATCCCCGATGGCGATATCTATAGCCTGCCAGCGGCAGAGGCGCGGCGGCGCGGGTTGAAGATCAAATTCTCCCGCCGGATGGGCCATGTCTATCCCCGCGCGATCGAGCTTGTCTCGAAGGGGCTCGTCGATGTTCAATCCATGGTCAGCCACCGCTTTGCCTTGGCCGACAGTCCGGAAGCCTTCCGCCTCCACGCGGAAAACGCGCCGGGCATGATCAAGAGCCTGATTTTCCCGAATGGTATGAACAACCAATAACGACCATTTCGGCGCTTGCATGACCCGGCATTCAACGCTTTAATCCTGCGGAAGAAAACAAGCGGGCAGGGGGAAGCGGACATGGAACAGACCTATCTCGGTCTTGATATAGGCACGTCATCAATTAAGGCCTTGTTGCTGGATGAGCGGCAAAACCTTGTGGCCGAGGCGTCCGTCCCGGTATCGATTTCGCGGCCCCATCCGCTCTGGTCGGAGCAAGATCCCGAGGAATGGTGGCAAGCCTGCCTAACCGCCATCGCCCAAGTCCGTTCCGCCAGTCCTTCTGGCTTTGCGGCGCTGAAGGGTATTGGCCTTTCCGGCCAGCAACATGGTGCGGTGTTGCTCGACGGCGACGGCAATGTCCTTCGCCCCGCCATTTTATGGAATGATGGACGTTGTGGGCGCGAGGCGGAGGAGTTGCAAGCCAGCCTGCCCGATTTCGTCGAGCGCGCATCGAATATCGCCATGGTAGGATTTACGGCCCCAAAAGTGCTCTGGGTCCGGCGGCACGAGCCCGAAGTGTTCAAAAAAACCAAAAAAATCCTCCTGCCGAAAGATTATATCCGTTTTCGGTTGTCAGGTGCCTATGTGGCTGAAATGTCGGACGCCGGTGGCACGCTCTGGCACGATATTGCGGGGCGGAAATGGGATGAAACCTTGCTCGCCGCTGGCGGGATTGATCGGTCTTATGTCGGCGATTTGGTCGAGGGTTCCGCGCCTTCCGCGATGCTGTCGGATCATCTGTCACGCGATTGGGGGCTTTCCACGGGAAGCGTCGTCATCGCGGGTGGCGCGGGCGATAACGCCGCCGCAGCCGTTGGCATTGGTGCGGTCAAGGGCGGGGAGGGGCTTCTTTCCATGGGCACCTCAGGCGTGCTGTTTGCCGTCACCGATCATCTCGTCACCAAACCTGCCCGCGCGCTCAACGCCATGTGCCATGCTCTGCCGAACCGCTGGCATGTGATGGGCGTCACTTTATCGGCGGCTTCCGCTTTGTCTTGGTTTGCTGAAACCATCGGCAAAGGTGAGAAAGTCGGCGATTTGATTACCGAGGTAGAAGCGTTCGCGAAAGACAAGGAGCAGCGCGCCAATGCTCCCGTCTTCGTGCCCTATCTCACGGGTGAGCGCACGCCGCATAATGATCCCGAGGCGAATGGCTTGTTTGCCGGTCTTCGCGCGCAGCATGGCGCGGTGGCGATGGCTTACGCGGTGATGGAAGGCGTTGCCTTCTGCTTTGCCGACGATTTTGACGTGTTGGCCGATGCCGGAACCGATCTGAAAAGCTGCTTTTTAGTGGGGGGTGGCGCGCGAAGCACCTTCTGGGGCCAGATGTTGTCGGACGTCATCCAGTTCCCGCTTGATCTGCCTGCCGGAGCCGAAACAGGCGCTGCCTTTGGTGCCGCCCGCCTTGGCATGCTGGCGGCGGCTGCGGGTATCGAGGCCGAGATTTGTTTCAAACCCGACATCAAACTCAGCTATGCGCCGAAGGGCGGTGAAAAAGCGTTCTACGCCCCACGACTAGCACGTTTCAGGGCGCTTTATGCGGCCGAGCGGCAAATCAGAACCTCGCTCAAGGCGTAATTTCTGCGGAAGGAAAGAGTCAGCACGAAACATTTGTATTGATAAAAATGCAAAAGTTACTCATCATGGATGATGATAACGGATGTGTTTTTATTGTGGAGTTGTGTGTGTCGTCTCCCCTATCTACCGAGCGTCCCAATCAGCGGCCTGAACTGGCTGTTTTATCGGACGAGGCGATTCTCGATGCCTATAAGGCCATGAAGCTGATCCGCCGCTTCGAGGAGCGCGCGGAAGAGAGCTATATGCGCGGATTCATCCACGGCACGATGCATCTCTCGATTGGCCAAGAGGCAAGCGCGGTGGGCGTTGTCAGCGCGCTTGAGAAAACCGATACGCTGACTTCAACCCATCGCGGCCACGGCCATTCGATTGCCAAGGGCGCCGATCCTGCCCGGATGTTCGCGGAGTTTTTTGGCAAGCAGACGGGTTATTGCGGCGGTCGCGGCGGCTCCATGCATATTGCCGATGTCGAGGCGGGC
>CANCAR010000126.1 GCA_947374125.1 Hyphomicrobiales bacterium
CGTCGACGCGAATTTCTGTTGATGAACCCGGCAGCCACCACGCCTGTGTTTATGGAAGAGCAGACGGGACCCTTGCCCGGTGCTGGCGTTATTGCGGAATATCTCGATGAAACAAGGGGTTTAGCCCTTGGCGAGCATCGCTTTTTGCCAGACGGCCCACTGGAACGCGCCGAGGTAAGGCGGTTGCTCGACTGGTTCAACGGCAAGATGTTTGACGAGGTCACCGGCTATTTGGTGGACGAGAAAATCAACAAGCGCTTTATGAAGCCGGACCAGGGGGGTGGTACCCCTGATATGGCGGCTATCCGGGCTGCTCGGAACAATGTGCGCTATCACATCTCTTATATCGGCTATCTGATGGCGCATCGGAACTGGTTGGGTGGCAATCGGCTGACTTATGCTGATCTTGCAGCGGCGGCGCAATTGTCAGTGGCGGACTATTTGGGTGATGTGCCTTGGTCCGCGAATGATGCCGCAAAGGCTTGGTATCAAAGGATAAAATCGCGTCCGTCGTTCCGTCCTTTATTGGCTGATCGGGTGCCTGGAATGGACCCTTCGGCGCATTATGCGGACCTTGATTTCTGACCCCCGCAGCGCTCAAACAGGCGCTGGTCGCCAAGGCGGAGGCGGAGGGGTTTTCTGCCATTAAAATTACGACGCCAGGCGCAATTCCTGAGGCTTTACAGCACCTTAGAGCCTATCTCAATGCCGGATATCATGGCACGATGGAGTGGATGGAAACCCGCGTTGAGGAGCGTGCGGACCCTTTAAAGCTTTGGGCGCAAGTTAAAAGCATCATTATGCTTGGGATGTCTTACGCGCCTGATTTTGATCCTTTGGATATACTGGATAAACCCGATCTTGGGGCTATTTCAATCTATGCCCGATCCCGCGATTATCATGATGTACTCAAAGGAAAACTGAAGCAGATTGCTCAATCTTTGATCCATACTGCTGGATTTGAGGTAGACAAGACGAGCCATGAGGTAAAGGAAAGCGATCTATCGTTAAGTGAATTCGGCCAACAAACGGCCCTTTCAGCACAAATCGATTCAGAATCACAACCCCAAGTTGCGGCACAAAACACCGTGTTTGCGGTAGATAGCGCTGCCGCTCAAGTAACCAAAACCCCATCTTCGATAAATAACGCTAAATCACCCCAAGTGAAGGTCTTTGTCGACACCGCCCCCGTGATGGAGAAGGCGCTCGCGGCAGCGTCCGGCCTCGGCTGGCAGGGAAAGCATACGGTGCTGGTGTCACGCGAGCATGGCAGCTGGCTTTTTTTGGGCGCGATTTTCACGACGCTTGAACTGCCGCCGGATGAGCCGGAAGCGGACCATTGCGGGAGCTGCACCAGGTGCCTCTCGATCTGCCCGACCAATGCCTTCCCCGCACCTTACCAACTCGACTCGCGAAGATGCATTGCCTATCTCACCATCGAGCATAAGGGGCCGATTGACCGGACGCTGCGGCCCCTCATGGGCAACCGGATTTTTGGCTGCGATGATTGCCTAGCGGTTTGCCCGTGGAACAAATTTGCGGTCGCGACGCGGGAAGCCAAGTTACAGGCGCGGGCGGAATTTGCTGCCCCCAAACTCGCTGACCTTGTAAGGCTAGATGATGCGGCTTTTCGGGCGCGGTTTGCAGGCACCCCCGTCAAGCGGACAGGGCGAGATCGGTTTATCCGGAATGTGCTGATCGCGATTGGCAATTCGGGCGATGCGGCATTGATCCCTGAGGCTGAACGCTTGCTCGACGATACTTCGCCTTTGGTACGCGGCGCCTCCGTATGGGCGCTTTCGCAGCTGATGCCGGTTGGACATTTTGCCGTCTTGCGTGAACGCTATTATTTAGGTGAAACCGACGTCACGGTTTTGGACGAATGGCAGGCGGAGGCGGATAAGCCATGAAATTGGTAGTCTTCGGATTGGGCTTTACGTCGGAGGCGTTTTTACGCTTTGCCGAGGGGCGGTTTGCGTCTGTGGTGGCAACCGTGCGATCGGCTGAAAAGGCGGCGCGAAAAACAAGGCCCGGTTGTGAGGTTTTGGTGTTTAACGAGGACGGCGCTGATCCTCGGATTTCTCGCGCATTAAATGAGGCTGATGCGGTGTTGTTCTCCGCCGGACCCGATGAAGCCGGTGATCCGGTGTTGCGGCGTTTTGCGCATGAGATTGAAACGTCAAAGACAATTCGCTGGATCGGATACCTTTCAACCATCGGCGTGTATGGCGATGCGGATGGTGGGTGGGTAGATGAGAGCGTACCGCCGAACCCATCGCATGCCCGAACGATGCGCCGGGTTGAGGTGGAGCAAGAATGGTTGGCGCTTGGCGCGCGCTCTGGCAAGGTGACGCAGATTTTTCGGCTGGCAGGCATTTATGGGCCGGGGCGTAACCCGATCCTCAATCTCGATCAACGCGCGCAACGCGTCATCAAAAAGGGGCAGGTGTTTAACCGCATCCATGTCGACGATATCGCGCAGGTGCTTTTGGCCTCAATGGCGAAGCCGCGTCAGGGGGCGGTGTATAACGTCTCCGACAATGAGCCCGCGCCGCCGCAGGATGTGTTGCTCTATGCCGCCGAGTTAATGGGACGCGAACCACCGCCGGAAGTGCCTTTCGAGCAGGCTGTCATGAGCGAAATGGCGAGGAGTTTTTATGCGGATAATAAGCGGGTTTCGAATAGGCTTATGCGGGAAGAGTTGGGGGTTGTGTTAAGGTATCCGACCTATCGGGAAGGGGTTGGGGCGTTGGCGAGGGCGCCCGATTAGAGCGTAGTGTTCCCCCTTATCATGCCCGCCCTAGTGGCGGGTACCACGACTTGCCTTTTCACGGAAGTCGTGGATGGCAGGCACAAGGCCTGCCATGACAGTACTGGGTGGCATGGGTGCATTTAATGGGCCGGCTCTCTCCGCCGTCCTGACCGCCCTTGTGGCGGTCATCCACGACTTAGAGCAGACTGCGAAGCTAGAAGAAAGTCGTGGATGGCAGGGACAGGCCCTGCCATGACAGTTGGAAGCGTCAGTGCCTTTCAATGATACTCTCACGCCAGTGTCTCGTATAAATCATCCCACTCGGGATTGTTTTCGTGGATCAAACGGACTTTCCATGCACGGGGCCAGCGCTTGATGCTGGTTTCGCGTTGGATGGCGTCGGTAATATCGTCGTAAAATTCCATCCAAACGAGGCGCTTGAGGCCATAGCGTTTTGTGAAGCCTTCCATGAGGCCCTCGCGGTGCTCATAGGCGCGACGTCCAATATCGCTGGTTACGCCGCAATAAATGACGCCATTGCGTTTATTCGACATAAAATACACGCAACCTTCACGCACTGCTTTTGTCTCCTGCGTTGGTAGTGATTATTCAAGCATGAGTTTACCAAAGGTCAAGTCGTGGATGGCAGGCGGTATTTTTTGTTCTCTTGGCCTGCCATGACTGTGGGGGGCGGGTTGTTGCATTAAAAGACTGACACTCCTCCCTTGTCATGACCGCCCTTGTGGCGGTTATCCACGACTTGGGCATGGCGAAAAGGTTTGAAGGAAGTCGTGGGTGGCCGGGACAGGCCCGGCCATGACGGACTGAAAATGCTCGCCCTATCTTGAGATAAACCATTCCCCCAACAACGCCTTCATCTTCTCACCCGCCTCCGCTGCTACGCTTTTTGTCTCGGCGTGCGAGGGCGCACCACCGAAGAGGCCCGCGCCGTAATTGGTGACCATGGAGATGGCGGCGACCTTTAATCCGATGCGGCGGGCTAGGATGACTTCGGGTACGGTCGACATACCGACCAGCGTAGCGCCCAGCATTTTGGAGGCGCGGATTTCGGCGGGGGTCTCGAAGCTTGGGCCGGGGAACCAGTGATAGGTGCCTTCGTTGAGCGTGACGCCTGAGGCAAGGGCGGCTTGTTTTAACGACAAGCGTAAAGCGGGGTCATAGGCGTCGACCATTGGCACAAAGCGTGAGTCATCGTTTAAACCGATGAGCGGGTTGACGCCGGAGAGATTGATATGATCGGCGATCAACGACAAGGCTCCCGGTGGCACATCTTCAAGCAGCGAGCCTGCGGCGTTGGTGAGAATGAGACTCTTAATGCCGAGCGCGGCCATGGTTTCAATTGGCGTACGCATGATGGCAGGGTCGCCATGCTCGTAATAATGGGCGCGGCCTTGCATGACGAAAACGCGTGCCTTGCCAATGGTGCCCGCAACGACCCGAGCCGAGTGGCCCGAGACCTGGCCTTTGGGGAAGCCAGGGATGTGCGCGTAAGGCACAATCACCGGATTTTGCACGAGATCAGCCACCGGGCCTAAGCCTGTGCCCAGTACGAGGCCGAAGTCGAAGGGGCCTTCGACGCCCCATTCTTTAAGGGCTGCGAGGGCTGATGGGATATCGTGTGTCATGCTAAATCCATTGTCAGATTAAAGTCGCTATCTAAAAATCGAACCTGCTTTTCACTCCCTCCTCACCCTGAGCCGCACCGAAGGTGCAAGTCGAAGGGCGTGGTTCGACACGGAAGCGCTTTGCGCTTCCGGCTCACCATGAGGTTTTTAGTCAATTCCCAAATCCCGTGGACCAAAAGCGTGCGGTAGCAACGCATCGATGGAGTGGGTCACCGCTTCCCCCGTTGCACCGTCGCGCACATGAACACGCGTTGCAGCGTCGGAAAATTCGAAGATACGCTGGCGACACGCGCCGCAGGGGTAACACGGGTTGCTTTTCAGGCCGACGATCGCGATCTCGCTGATTTTGGTTTCGCCTTGTGCAACCATAGCAGCAATCGCGCCCGCCTCGGCACAGGTGCCTGCGGGATAGGCGGCGTTTTCGACGTTGCAGCCTGTGATGATGTGAGCGGATGGCGTGCGGATAGCGGCACCCACGGAAAAGTTTGAATAGGGTGCATAGGCTTTTTGGGCAGCACGATCAGCAGCATCAAACAGGGCTTTAAGCGAAGCGTCCATCACCGTTCCTTCACATAAGGCAGGCCCGAGGCTTTGGGCGGAATGGCTTTGCCAATAAAGCCCGCGAGCAAGATAACCGTCATCAGATAGGGCAGCGCTTGGATGGCCTGAACGGGGATTTGGCCAATGCCCGGCACCATAACGCCTTGCAGGCGAATGGCGATGGCATCCAAAAGGCCGAAGAGGAAACACGCCCACATCGCGGGCCATGCCCGCCATTTGGCGAATATCAAAGCGGCAAGCGCGATGAAGCCTTTTCCCGCTGTCATATTGGTGAGAAAACCAGCGGCTTGGCCGAGTGCTAAATAAGAGCCCGCAAAGCCGCACAACACGCCCGCAATGATCACGGCAGAGTAGCGAAGGCGTGTGACGGAAACACCTGCGGTATCAACCGCAGCGGGATTTTCGCCCACCGCGCGGATACGCAAGCCGAAGCGCGTACGGCGAAGCACAAATGCGCTGAGGATGGTTGCGACTAGGGCACAATAAGCGAGGGCGGAATGGCCGGAAATCAAATGCGCGTAAATCGGGCCAATGATCGGGATCTGATCGATGGCTTCGGCGCCCGGCCATGTCAGCGGTTGGAAGCGGGCATCGCCTTCAAGGGGTGGCGTGCGGCCGCCTTGGTTGTACCAGGCATTGCCGACAAGGGCGGTGAGGCCTGCGGCCAACATATTGATGGCCACACCCGAGACGATTTGGTTGCCGCGTTGGCTAATGGCTGCAAAGCCATGGATCAGCGCAAATCCGATGGCAGCGATAATTCCTGCGCCTAAGCCAATGACCGCGCTATTGGTGGCCCCCGCCGCGGCAGCTGATGCAAAGGCTGCGACCAGCATTTTGCCTTCCAATCCGATATCGACAACGCCCGAGCGCTCGGACCAAAGCCCTGCGAGACAGGCGAACACCAAAGGCACGCAGAGCCTTAAACCTGATTCCAGAATGGCAATAAGGGTTGAATAGATTTCCATTTGGCTCATCCCCCGCTTTTCAAAAGACGGGCAAAGACGCCTGCAACGGGTCGGCGGATTAAGCCATCCAACGCGCCTGCAAAGAGGATAACGAGGCCAGAAATGGCAACGATCATATCGCGGGTGACGCGTGGCATTTCAAACGAGAGTTCAGTGCCGCCTTGATAGAGGATACCGAACAAAATTGAGGCCAAGATGATGCCTATTGGATGGGCGCGGCCCATCAACGCCACGGCTATGCCGATGAAGCCATAGCCCGATGAAAATTCGAGCAGCAAGCGGCCTTGCACGCCCAAGATTTCATTGACAGCGAGCATGCCTGCCAGAGCGCCCGAGATCGCCATTGTGATGAGCGTTATGCGGCCAATCGAAATACCGGCATAGGTCGCAGCCGTTGGGCTGTGGCCTACCGTGCGGATCGCGTAGCCAAGCTTCGTGTGCCACACAAGTACCCATACAAAAGCGGATGCAAGCAGCGCCAAAACAAAGGAAAGATTGAGCGGCGATTTGGGAATTTTGATGCCGAAATAGGCCAGAGCTTCATGCGCATAAGGCAGATGTGCGGAATCAGCAAAGACGCGTGTTTCCGGCGACATGGAACCCGGTTTGCCGATGACATTGACGAGCAAATAGACGACCAGAGTGGCGGCCAAGAAATTGAACATGATGGTCGTGATAACCACATGGCTACCGCGTTTGACCTGCAGATAGCCGGGAATAAGCGCCCATAATGCACCCATCGCCATGGCACCTAAAATGGCGAGCGGGAGCACGATGTACCAAGGCAGAAAATCGAACTGTAGGCAGATCAAGGCCGCGCCCAATCCACCCATTGTCGCTTGGCCTTCGCCGCCAATATTGAATAGCCCAGCATGAAAGGCGATGGCGACGGCAAGGCCAGTGAACATAAAATTCGTGGCGTAATAGAGCGTGTAGCCAATGCCTTCGCCAGAGCCTAACGCGCCTTGGATGAGCAATAGGGTGGCTTTGACCGGGTTCTCGCCAATGCCGAGCACAACGAGACCTGCGACAAGAAAGGCGACGATTACCGCGAGTACAGGTACAAGGCTCACATCGGCCCATTTTGGAAGTTCAATCGGCGTGCTCATGCGGCACGCTCCGTAACGCCAGCCATGAGCAGGCCTAAATCGCGGTCGTTCGTTGTTTCCGGCGTGCGCTCGCCCGTGATGACGCCGCCGCACATGACGATGATGCGATCCGACAGGCTCATGATTTCATCAAGTTCGACCGAGACGAGCAGAATGGCGACGCCTACATCGCGTAACGCGATGAGCCGTTTATGGATAAACTCGATGGCACCAACATCGACGCCGCGTGTGGGTTGGCCGACGAGGAGCACTTTCGGGTGATGTTCAATCTCCCGCGCCAGCACAATTTTTTGCTGATTGCCGCCGGAGAATTTGGCGGTTTTCAGCGAAGCATCGCGCGGGCGGATATCATAGAGATCCATTTCTTTCGCGGTATGCGCGTTGATCGCCGAGGTTGAAAGCATAGGGCCTGTGCCAAATTCTTCGTCAGACTGGAAGCCTAAAATCATGCTCTCAGCAGCGCTGAAGGCGGGCACAAGGCCCATGCGTTGGCGGTCTTCTGGGATATGCAACACGCCCTGTTCGCGCCGCTCGGCGGGCGTTGGGGCTAGCGTGATAAGATCTTGGCCATCGAGCAGGATATGGCCAAGCGTGGGCGTGATGATACCGGCCAAGGCTTCCAAAAGTTCGCTTTGGCCATTGCCCGCGACGCCCGCAAGGCCCAAGATTTCAC
>CANCAR010000127.1 GCA_947374125.1 Hyphomicrobiales bacterium
CTTGGCCGGGATCAGGTGAACATTCACCGCCATGTTAATGCAGGCCTGAACACCAAACAAAATCACAAGGCCAGCGGAGGCCAAACGGCAAAACGGCTCTTCGCTTTTCCGCGCCAGATAAAGTCCACGCAGCACCACAATCGCAAACACGGCCAACAAGGCCAAACAGGCGATAACGCCAAATTCCTCAGCCGTCACCGCAAACACGAAATCGGTATGGCTATCGGGTAAAATCCGTTTGATGGTTCCCTCGCCCGGCCCTTTACCGAACCATCCGCCCTCAACAAAGCTTTGTAGTGCGTTATCCACCTGAAACGTATCGCCCGATGCCGGATTGCGGAAGCGGTTGATACGCTCCGCCACATGCGGCAAAAATTTATAGGCGGCAAACAGACCAACAAAACCAAAGCCCCCCAAACCGACAACCCAAAACAAATGCAGGCCGGAGAGAAACACCAAACTCCCCCACACCATCGAAATCAACATGGTTTGGCCGATATCAGGCTGCAGGACCAAAGGCACGATGGTGGCAAAAAGGATTAAAAAGCCCAGATAATTTCCCGGCACATCGCTGCGTCTTCCGCCTTCGGAAAACGCCCAAGCGACTAAAATCACAAAAGCCGGTTTGACAAACTCAGACGGCTGCAACGCGATGCCCGCAACGTTAATCCATCGCCGCGCACCTTTCACCTCAGCGCCGAATAAAAGCGCTGCAACCACGAGCGCCATGCCGACGACAAACATGATGAGCGCTGTGCGGCGCACCGCACGGGGCGTTAAAAAACTCGCCAAAAACATCACCAGAAAGGCGGGTGCTAAATTCTCGGCCTGTCGGATCACAAAATGAAAGGTGGGCAGACCAAGCCGCTCAGCCACCGGCGGACTGCCAGCTAGCCCCAACACAATACCCGTGATCATCAAAAGCGTGATGAGCACAAACATAGCGCGATCAATCGTCCACCACCAATCGGCAATCGGATTTCTATCGAGGCGCGAATTCATGGCCTATCCTTTGGCAAAGGGCACAAAGCCCGGCATGGCAGACGCCAACGCACGAAAGCGCTCGCCGCGCTGTTCGAAATTCTTGAATTGATCAAACGAGGCACAAGCAGGCGAGAGCAAAATCACCGGTTCATGCGCTTGAGAGGCTTGCGCATCCTGCGCCGCCTGGTTCAGCGCCGTCTCCAAATCACCACACAGCGTGTAAGGCACGCGGCCCTCAAGCGTAACCGCGAAATCATCCGCCGCCTCGCCGATCAAATAGGCTTTCTCGATGCGGTCAAACAGAGGTGCGAGGGGCTCAATGCCCCCCTCTTTCGCCCGTCCGCCCGCGATCCAAAAAATACCATCGTCAAACGAGGCAAGCGCCTTGCCCGCCGCGTCCGCATTCGTGGCCTTGGTGTCATTGATGGCGAGCGCCCGCCCGATATGGCCAACGACTTCAAGCCTATGGGCCAGCCCCGGAAAGCTCGCAAGCCCTTCCCGTATCGCCTCGTCGGAGACACCGAGCGCCGAAACCACAGCAATTGCCGCCGCCGCATTCTGCGCATTGTGAACACCCCGTAAGGTGGCTATTCCCAAAAGCTCTGCCACGCTGCGCTGTTCACCGAGACAGGTCCAATAAATTTCAGTCCCGCGCCGGTTAATGCCCGTTGCAAGCTCGCGCTCAACCGACAGGCGCACGACGGTTCCGCCCTTGGCCTCGCATCGCGCAGCAATCGTAGAACACCACTCATCATCAACCCCAATGATCGCGGTGTCGGACGCTGCGACCAACCGCTCTTTTACCGAGGCGTAATGCGCCATCGTTCCATGCCGGTCGAGATGGTCCGGCGAAAGGTTCAAAAGCACGCCAACCGTCGGGTTGAGCGAAGGGGCCAAATCGATTTGATAGCTCGATACTTCAATCACATGCACGCGGTTCAACGCTGGCGGCTCCAGCGCCAAAATGGCAGTACCGATATTCCCGCCCATCGCCACATCGCGCCCGGCAACGCGAAAGAGATGCGCGATCAAGGCTGTTGTCGTCGATTTACCATTCGTGCCCGTGATCGCCACAAACGGGGACAGAGGCGCATGCGCTACACGCTCGCGGCAAAAAAGCTCGATATCGCCGATGACCTCAAGGCCGGAAGCCCGCGCCTTTTCAACCGTCCAATGCGGTTGCGGATGCGTCAGCGGCACGCCGGGGGCTAAAATCAGCGCCGCGAACGCGCCAAAATCGCACTGCGCCAAATCAACCAGCGAAATGCCCGCCTCGGAAGCCGCCCTGCGCGACGCCTCGGAATCATCCCACGCTGAAACGCTCGCCCCACCTGCCACCAAGGTGCGCGCGGTTACAATCCCTGACCCACCAAGGCCAAAGAGCGCAACCGATTTGCCAGCAAACGAGGTAACAGGCGTCATCATGTCACCGGAGTTTCAGGGTTGAGAGGCCAATCAGTGCCAAAATCACCGAAATGATCCAGAAGCGGATCACAATCTGCGGTTCTTTCCAGCCAAGCTTTTCGAAATGATGGTGGATCGGCGCCATCAGGAAAATCCGCTTGCCCGTGAGTTTGAAGGACCCGACCTGAATGATCACAGAGACAGCCTCAATCACAAACAGACCGCCAACGATTGCCAAGACAATTTCATGTTTTGTGGCCACGGCAATCGTGCCGAGCAGTCCACCTAAAGCAAGCGAGCCCGTATCGCCCATAAAAATCTGCGCAGGCGGGGCATTAAACCAGAGAAAGCCGAGACCCGCGCCAATCAGCGCGCCACACACCACCGCCAATTCACCTGTGCCGGGTGTGAAGTGAATCTGCAAATAATTAGCAAAAATCGCATTACCGGCGAGATAGGCAATAAACCCAAAGGTTGCCGCCGCAATCATCACCGGCACAATCGCCAATCCATCCAAGCCATCCGTCAGATTGACTGCATTTCCGGCCGCCACGATAACAAACGCCCCAAAGGCCAAAAAGAAAAAGCCGAGATCGAACAGAATATCCTTAAAAAACGGCACCGTAAGCGATGTTGCGAGCTTACCCGTCCCAACGCTCGCCATCACATAACACGCGGCAACTGCAATCACGGCCTCAATTGCCAGCCGCGTTCGCCCAGAAAGTCCGTTATGCGTTTGCTTCGTGACCTTCAGATAATCATCATAAAAGCCAATCGCGCCAAAGCTGATGGTGACGCTAAGCACCACCCAGATATAGGCGTTGCGCGGGTTGCACCATAACAGTGTGGCCACCAGCACGCCCGAAAGGATCATCAGCCCGCCCATCGTCGGCGTGCCCTTTTTGGTAAGCAAATGCGTTTGCGGCCCATCCTCGCGGATCGGCTGCCCCTTGCCTTGGCGCACGCGCAGGCTGGCAATGATCATGGGTCCGAAAAAGAACACGAAAAAAAGCGATGTGACCGTAGCGCCAACCGTCCGGAAGGTGATGTACCGGAACACATTTAGGGCGCTAATCGAATCGCTATATTCGGCGAGCAGAGTGAGCATTACGCATTTCCTTTGGCAAATTTGGCTTTCAATGCCGCCACAAGCGGCCCCATGCGGCTACCCAGCGATCCTTTGATCATCACCGTGTCCCCGGGGTGAACGGCATCGAGAAAAAGCGACTCAAGGCTAGCGGAATCAGGCGCCCAGGCCCCGCGTAACGCTTCAGGAACCTCGTTCCACAGCGCTTTCATATGCGGCCCGCACGCAAACAGCAGATCAACCTTTTGCGTCACGATATCGGGCGCTAACCCTGCATGCAGCGCATCGGCATGCTCCCCGAGTTCGCGCATATCGCCCAACACCGCGATACGTCGCCCCTTGTCACCAACCGGCGTGGTCGCGAGCACGGCAAGCGCCGCGCGCACCGCTGCCGGATTAGCATTATAGCTTTCATCCAGAAGCGTGATGTCTTGGCCAGCTTCCCCAAGCATCACCCGCGCGCCCCGGCCCGAAGGCGGCGTCACCTGATCCATCGCTTCAGCCGCTTGCGATACATCCGCCCCGAGCGCGTCCACAACCCCCAGAATGCCCAAGCTGTTCATCGCAATATGCCGCCCGGGACTGCCCAGCCGATAGGTTATCTGCCGCCCGAAACACTCTACCTTCACAACCGAGGACTCGGGCAAAAGCACCACATCAACGAGCCTGATATCAGCCGTGTGATGCGATCCAAAACTCACAATTCGCCCAGCAGGCGAGGCCTTGGCAGCAGCCTGCATCCGTTCAAAATGCGGGTTATCGCGGTTAATCACCGCCGTCCCGCCCGGCAATAGGCCCGAAAAAATCGCGGATTTTTCATCCGCAATCGCCTCAACCGAGGGAAAGAATTCAATATGGACCGCCTCAACCGTTGTAATCAGCGCCACATGCGGCTTCACCATGGCGGCCAAAGGCGCAATCTCACCGGCATGGTTCATGCCGATTTCGAACACACCAAACTCGGCGCTCTCAGCCATTCGCGCAAGCGTCAACGGAACGCCGAAATGATTATTGTAGGACGCAACCGAGGCATGGGTCTTAGCCTGTTGCGAAAGCACGAGTCGAAGCGCCTCCTTGGTCCCGGTCTTGCCGACCGAACCCGTCACCGCCGCAATCTTGGCCTGTGAGCGCGCCCGAGCGGCGCGGCCAATCTGGCACAATCCTTCAAGCACGTCCGGAACGGCGAGCAACGGCCCGGCATCCGCCAAATCCTCGGCCCTGTCGGTTCTCACTAGCGCTGCCGCCGCGCCCTTTTCAAACGCGAGACGGACATACTCATGCCCGTCACTTTTATCGCCCTCAAGCGCCACGAACACATCCCCCGCAGCTAATGTCCGCGTGTCAATCGACACACCAGCCACCAAACCGATCGCACCATGCACCCGACCGCCCGTGGCCTTCTGTAGCGATTGTTGGGTCCAAAGCGGAGCGCTCATGGGCAAGCCTCCTTAAGCAGGGTGTTCACGGCGTCATGATCGGAAAACGGCAGAACGTGATCGCCTATGATTTGCCCGGTCTCATGCCCCTTGCCCGCAATGAGCAACACATCTCCCTGCCCCACCATATCAACGCCCGCTTTGATCGCCTCATAACGGTCGCCAATGTCACGCGCGCCGGGGCATGCCGCAAGGATCGCTTGCCGGATCGATGCAGGCTCTTCCGAGCGGGGGTTATCGTCGGTCACAATCACGATATCGGCCAAATCATGCGCGATTGCTCCCATAATGGAGCGTTTTGCGCGATCCCGGTCGCCACCGCAGCCGAAGACGCAAATCAACCGGCCGGTGGCAAAGACGCGCAAGGCGGTAAGGGCTTGTTCCAACGCCTCGGGTTTGTGGGCGTAATCCACCAAAATCAACCCGCCACGATGCACTCCGACCCGCTCCAGCCGCCCTTTAACCCCTTGTAACTGGCCAAGGGCAGCAAAAACCGAACGAGGAGCCTGATTGAGCGACAACGCAAGCCCTGCCGCCACAAGCGCATTCGAGACTTGAAAGTCGCCCGCAAGCGGCAGCAAAACCTCATGCCGCACCCCCTGCCATTCGACGGTTAAAAGCTGGTCAAATCCAACCTGACGTCTCTCTAAAAGCCGAACATCATGCCCCTTCTGGCCAACGGAAAGCACCCTAATGCCCCGCAGGCTAGCCGCCTTCATCACATCAGCACTTTCCGGTGCATCGGAATTCACCACCGCCACGCCGTCGCTGGGCAAAAGTGTATCAAACAGCCTCAGCTTGGCCTTCAGATAGTCTTTCATCGTGCCATGATAATCGAGATGATCATGGCCAAGATTGGTAAACGCGGCAGCCTTGAGACGCACGCCATCCAACCGCCTCTGATCAAGGCCATGCGACGAGGCCTCCATCGCGAGATGGGTAATGCCCTCGCCTGCTAGCAAATCAAGCGTTTCATGCAAACTCACCGGATCAGGCGTGGTCAGCGCGCCATAGGCAATGCCATTGGAGCGGACAATGCCGATGGTACCGAGGCTCGCCGCCTGCTTTCCGCAATGCTCGAAAATTTGGCGGGTAAAATCAGCCACCGACGTTTTGCCCGCCGTGCCTGTCACCGCAACGATCGAGGTCGGCTGACGCGGGTAGAACCTTGCCGCAGCCATTGCCAATTGATGCCTTGCATCGTCGGCGCGAATGGCAACGATATCGTCGCCAAGCCCATCGGGCACATCACCCTCATAAACCACCGCGACAGCACCCGCTTTTACCGCATCGGCGATAAAGGCGGAGCCCTTCTGCCGCGCGCCCTGCAGCGCGAAAAACACAAAGCCTGGCCGAACCAATCGGCTATCCGCCGAAAGGCCGGATACCTCCCGCGAGCCTTGGGCTACATCAACCGAGGCAATGAGCTCAATCAGCCTCATTTTGTGCCCCATGCGCCGAGCTTCACCATGGTCGGAAACGGCGCAACCGGTGGTTCAAACCGCTTCGGCATATCAAGGAACTGTGCCACGCGCTCAATCACGGCACCTGTCACCGGCGCGGCATTCCATCCTGCCGTCTGGTAGCCATAGGTGCCAGTTACGGCTTCAGGCTCATCCATAATGGTCAAAAAGAGATATTTGGGCTTGTCCGCAGGTGCCACGGCCATAAAAGTCGTGAACACTTTTGAGCCGTCATAATGCCCGTGGAAGTTCTTTTCTGCCGTGCCCGTTTTACCGCCGACAAAATAGCCCTCGACATCCGCTTTACCCGCAGTACCAAGCTTATTGGCCGCATTAAGCCGCAACAAATAACGCATCGCCTCGCTGGTTTCTGGCTTAATGACCTTGGTTGAAAGCGCATCCGCCTGTTCTTGGCTCCGCGGCAAGAAGGTCGGCGGCATCATATTGCCGCCGTTCACCAGCGCACATACGGCCATCACCGCCTGAATCGGTGCCACCGCGAGACCGTGCCCGTAAGCAACCGTCACCGTTGTCAGTTCACTCCAATATTTCGGTACTTGTGGCTCGGCGCCCTCCGGCAACTCGGTCCGCAACCGGTCAAATTGCCCCATTTTTTTCAAAAACGCCTTGTGCCCCTCAATCCCCACGGCAAGCGCCATTTTGGCAGTGCCGATATTGGAGGAGTGAATAAACACTTCCGGCACCGTCAACACGCGATGAGTCGCGTGGAAATCGCCAATTGTGTATTTTCCATAGCGCAGACCACTCCGCGCATCGAGCTGCGAATTAATGGTCTCTTTTCCGCTGTCGAGTGCCATAGCGAGCGTCAAAGCCTTAAAGGTTGAGCCCATTTCATAGGTACCCACCGAAACGCGGTTGATTTTGTCCGGATTAAGCGCCTCGCTCGGCGTATTCGGATCGAAATCGGGCAAAGAGGCCAGCGCGATGACCTCACCATTGGTGACATCAATCACCATTCCGCCAACCGCCTTGGCTTTGTATTTCTCCATCCCCTTCATCAATTCATCGCGGAGCGCGTGCTGCACGCGCAGATCCAGCGTCAGTCTTATGGGTGTCAGATCCGTCGGCTTGGCAGCAAGCCCAGCGCCTGCCAAATCCGATAGTCCCTGCCCGTCGATGTATTTTTCAATCCCCGCAAGCCCCTTATTATCAATATCGGTCGAGCCCAGAACATGGGCGGCTGCCACGCCATTGGGATAAAAGCGCTGGCTTTCGGTGGGAAATTCAATACCCGGCAAG